>NZ_JBFAID010000056.1:0-43808 GCF_040654475.1 Micromonospora sp. NPDC050686 | reverse complement strand
GGCACGAAGCCAGTCAGACGAAGAGTCACGCCCACTGCTGCCGACCATCAGCCCATCACTTGCGGACCGACCAAGCCAGCCTCACAGTCAGTCGACGTAGCCGGCGGTGGGCCAGGTGACCTCGGCGAGGCGGCGCTGGCCCGCGGCGTTGGGGTGGAACCAGTCCAGCCGGTTGACCAGGTCCAGCGAGAACCGCACCCGGTGCACCGCGCCGCCGTCGTACCGGCAGCGTGACCCGTACGCCTTGCAGGCCGCCCGCAGCTGGGCGTTGTAGGCGTCGATCCGCTGGCGGAAGGCCGCCCGGCGGGCCGCCGCCGCGGGCGCGGTCGAGGTGGGGTCGGCGAGCAGGGCGGGGCAGACCCCGTACCGCCAGGCCCGGACCGCCCGGGGCTCGGCGTGCCCGATCTGCCAGAGCCGGTTCAGGTCCGGAATGCTGACCACCAGCACCCGCGCCTTCGGCCGGCCCTTACGCAGCACCCGCAGGCCGCGGTCCACCTGGTCGCGGAACGTGCCGACCGGGGTCATCTGGTCGATCCCGCCCCGGCAGGCGTCGTTGGCGCCGATCAGCACGGTCACGTAGTCGGCGCGGTCGCGTACCGCCGCCTCGGCCTGGCCGGCGAGCGCCGCGGCCCGGGCGCCCGGTGCGGCGTGGTTGCGGGCCCGGCCGCGCAGCGCCGGGTCGAGTTCCCGCAGCCGCTGGTAGTGGCTGTCCACCCGCAGGCCGTCCCCGGTGGACCAGGAGTTTCGCTGGCACTCGGTGAGCACCAGGCAGGACCCGAAGCCGGCGGTGATCGAGTCGCCGAGCGCGGCCATCGCGCCCGGCAGGCCCGGGCGCGGGGCGTCCCGGGAGGGTCGGGGAGCCGCCTGGCCGCCCTCGCAGGCCAGTGCCACCAGGGCGGCCAGGCAGGCGACGGCGGCGACCCAGCGTCGAGGCATGACCACTCCAGTTCCACGGCGCAGCGCAACAGCGCGGTAACTCTATGTGCTCGACGCGGGGCGCCGGGGCGCTGCTGTCGGGTTTCAGGCAGTCATGCCAATGGATCGATGAAGTGTGCTAGCGGCGGGTTCGGCACGTCCGGCGAATGGTCGGCCGTGCCCGGTTAGGGCGGTCCGTGCCGGGGTAGCCCGAAGGAATGACGAGATCGCAACCCCGGCGTGCCCGTGGCACCGTCGGCCACGCGTACAGCGCGCTCAACCTGCGCCTGGTGCTGGCGGCGTTCGGTCTGGTCACCATGACGCTCTTCGCCGTGCTGGCGTTCCGGGCCGAGGTGGTGTGGCTGGGCGTCGTCTGCGCGCTGTTCGCCGTGGTCGCGGCGGTCGACCTGGTGGTCATCCAGCGCCGCCGGGCGGCCCGGCGCCGGGAGGAGCCGGGCACGAAGCACTCACTCTTCGAGTGACAGGAGTACGACATGCCGATCGCCACCACCAACCCCGCCACCGGACAGGTGCTCAAGACGTACGACCCGATGTCGGACGAGCAGGTCGACGCCGCGATCGAGCGGGCACATCTGGCGTTCCGGCAGCTGGGTGACACCACCTTCGCCCAGCGCGCCCAGTGGCTGACCGCCGCCGCCGACCTGCTCGACGCCGAGCGCGACGCCACCGCGCGGCTGATGACCACCGAGATGGGCAAGACGTACGCGGCCGCGCAGGCCGAGGTCACCAAGTGCGCCACCGCCTGCCGGTTCTACGCCGCCAACGCCGAGCGGATGCTGGCCGACGAGCCGGCCGACGCGCCGGCGGTGAAGGCGACGCGGGCCTTCGTCCGCTACCAGCCGATCGGTCCGGTGCTCGCGGTGATGCCGTGGAACTTCCCGCTGTGGCAGGTGATGCGGTTCGCCGCGCCCGCGCTGATGGCCGGCAACACCGGCCTGCTCAAGCACGCCTCCAACGTGCCGCAGACCGCCCTGTACCTGGAGGACCTGTTCCGCCGGGCCGGCTTCCCGGAGGGCGCCTTCAGCACCCTGCTGGTGGGCTCCGACGCGGTGGACCGGATCCTCGCCGACCCGCGGGTGCGGGCCGCCACCCTGACCGGCAGCGAGGCCGCCGGGCGTTCCATCGCCCAGAGCGCGGGCCGGGAGTTGAAGAAGACCGTGCTGGAACTGGGGGGCAGCGACCCGTTCGTGGTCATGCCCTCGGCCGACCTCGACAAGGCCGCCGAGGTGGCCACCACCGCCCGCTGCCAGAACAACGGCCAGTCCTGCATCGCGGCGAAGCGGTTCATCGTGCACACCGACGTCTTCGACGCCTTCGCCGAGAAGTTCGCCGCCCGGATGGCCGCGCTGCGCGTCGGCGACCCGATGGACTCCGACACCGACGTCGGCCCGCTGGCCAGCGAGAGCGGCCGGGACGCTGTCCACGCCCAGGTGCAGGACGCCGTCGACAACGGCGCCACCGTGCTCTGCGGCGGCGAGCGGCCCACCGGCGACGGCTGGTTCTACCCGCCGACCGTGGTCACCGACCTGAAGCCCGAGATGCGGATGTGGTCCGAGGAGGTGTTCGGCCCGGTGGCCGGCCTTTACCGGGTGGCCTCGTACGACGAGGCGATCGAGATCGCCAACGGCACCAACTTCGGCCTGGGCTCCAACGCCTGGACGGAGGACCCGGCCGAGCAGGAGCGCTTCGCCACCGACCTGGACGCCGGCAACGTCTTCATCAACGGCATGACCACGTCCTATCCCGAACTACCTTTCGGCGGGGTGAAGAACTCCGGGTACGGCCGCGAGCTGTCCGCGCTGGGCATGCGCGAGTTCTGCAACACCAAGACGGTGTGGATCGGCGCGGGCGAGGCCGGCGCGGGCGCCGGCGCGCACGCCGAGTAGCAACTGTCAAGCGGGGCCCCCTCCTATGCAGAATGCGTTAAGCGGGGGCCCTGCTTACATCTGGACCGGTGTGGGTAGGAGATCCGCCCATGACGGTGTTCGGGTTTCACGCGTCCCACGAGCAGATCCACCCCGCCCGGCTGCTGGCGGCGGTGATCCACGCCGAGCGGGCCGGCTTCGGCGCCGCCATGTCGTCGGACCACTTCTCCCCGTGGAGCACCCGGCAGGGCCAGTCCGGCTTCGCCTGGTCCTGGCTCGGCGCCGCCCTCCAGGCCACCAACCTCTCCTTCGGCGTGGTCAACGCCCCCGGGCAGCGGTACCACCCGGCGATCATCGCCCAGGCCATCGGCACCCTCGGCGCGATGTACCCGGGCCGGTTCTGGGCCGCGCTGGGCTCCGGCGAGGCCAGCAACGAGCACATCACCGGCGACGCCTGGCCGCGCAAGGAGCTGCGCAACGCCCGGCTGCGCGAGTGCGTCGACGTGATCCGGGCGCTGCTGGCCGGCGAGGAGGTCAGCCACGACGGGCTGGTCCGGGTGGACCGGGCGAAGCTGTGGACCCGGCCCGAGGAGTCACCCGCGCTGATCGGCGCCGCGGTCAGCGTGCAGACCGCCCGCTGGTGCGCCGAGTGGGCGGACGGGCTGATCACGGTCAACGCGCCGACCGCCCACCTGAAGCGGATGATCGAGGCGTACCGGGAGGCCGGTGGGCGGGGACCGCTGCACCTGCAGGTGCACGTCAGTTGGGCGCCCGACCAGGCCGAGGCCGAGGCCATCGCGTACGAGCAGTGGCGCAGCAACGTCTTCCCGCCGCCGATCTGCTGGGACCTCGACACCGCCGAGCACTTCGACGTGGTCAGCGAACAGGTGCCGATGGAGCAGGTCACCTCCACCGTCAACGTCTCCGCCGACCTGGGCCGGCACGTGGGCTGGCTGGAGGAGTACGTGGCGCTGGGCTTCGACCAGATCGCCCTGCACCACGTCGGGCAGGAGCAGCGGGCGTTCATCGACGCCTTCGGCGCCGAGGTGCTGCCGAAACTACGACCGGCGGGGTGACCGCGGGTGACCGGCGCGGCCTAGGCTCGTGATCCATGGAGCCTCTCTTCGAGGTCGTGGTCTTCCTCGCGATCGCGACCTTCGGCGCGGCGCTGGCCCGGCGGCTGGGCCTGCTCGCGCCGATCCTCCTGGTGGTGGCGGGCCTCGCCCTCTCCTT
This sequence comes from Micromonospora sp. NPDC050686, assembly GCF_040654475.1. Lineage (NCBI taxonomy): Bacteria > Bacillati > Actinomycetota > Actinomycetes > Micromonosporales > Micromonosporaceae > Micromonospora > Micromonospora sp. NPDC050686. The sequence goes on along the minus strand of NZ_JBFAID010000056.1, from coordinate 39,774 downwards.
CGTGCCGGGTCTGCCGCACGTGCGGCTCGAGCCGGAACTGGTGCTGGTCGGCATCCTGCCGCCGCTGCTCTGGGTGGCCGCGCTGGAGACGTCGGTGCCGGCATTCCGCCTCAACCTGCGCCCGATCCTGCTGCTCGCCGTGGGGCTGGTCATCTTCACCGCGTTCGTGGTGGGCACGGTGGTGCACCTGTTCCTGCCCGAACTGCCGTACGCGATCTGCCTGGCGTTGGGCGCGGTGGTGGCGCCGCCCGACGCGATCGCCGCCACCGCGGTGGCGCGCAAGATCGGCCTGCCCCGGCGGATCGTGACCATCCTGGAGGGGGAGAGCCTGGTCAACGACGCCACCGCGCTGGTGCTGCTGCGGGTGGCCATCGCGGCGGCCACCGCGACCGCCGGCGGCGTCGGGGTGGGCTACGTGGCCCGCGAGGTGGTGGTCGCCACGGGCGGGGGCATCCTGGTCGGCGTCCTCGGGGTGGTCGTCTTCTCCTGGCTGCATAAGCGGATCACCGACCCGCTGCTGGACAACGCACTGTCGCTGATCGTGCCGTTCACCGTGGTCTTCACCGCCGAGGCGATCCACGCCTCCGGGGTGGTCGCCGTGGTGGTGACCGGGCTGGGCATCGGGCACAGGATGCCGCTGCTGCTCTCGGCCGCCTCCCGGTTGCAGATCAGCGCCTTCTGGCGACTCGCCCGGTTCCTGCTGGAGGGCGTGGTCTTCCTGCTGGTCGGCCTGCAACTGCGGGACGTGCTGACCGGCCTGGCCGAGCCGTTCGGCTTCCTGGTCGGGATCACCGTGGCGGTGCTGGCCGCCGTGTTCCTGTCCCGGTTCGTCTGGGTCTTCCCGGCCACCTACCTGGCCCGGCTGGTGCCCCGGATCCGGCGCCGCGAGGAGGCCCCGCCGGTGCAGGCGCCGATCGTCATCGGCTGGGCCGGCATGCGGGGCGTGGTGACCCTGGCCGCCGCGCTGGCGCTGCCGCTCACCCTCGCCGAGGATCGGCCCTACCACCGGGAACTGTTCATCTGGCTGGCCTTCGCGGTGATCGTGGCGTCCCTGGTGGGGCAGGGCACGACGCTGCCCGCGGTGGCCCGCCGGCTGCGGCTGCCGCCCGACGACGCGGTGCAGGACGCGCTGTCGGCGGCCGCGGTGCAGCAGCAGGCGAGCCGGGCGGCCCGGGACCGGCTGGAGGAACTGGCCGACACGGTGCCCGCCGCCGTCGCCGACCGTGCCCGCCGGGTGCTGGAGAACCGCACCAACACGGCCTGGGAACGGCTCGGCGGCGCCGAGCGGGAGACCCCCTCCGCGGCGTACGGTCGGCTGCGGCAGGAGATGATCGACGCGGAGCGGGAGGTGTTCCGGGCCGCCCGCGACTCGGGAAAGCTTCCCGAGGAGGCGCTGGTCCGCGCCTATCGTGATCTGGACCTGGAGGAGTCGATGCTGCGCCGGGAGGACGAGGAATGAGCTGCCAGCACCTGGCCGAGGCGGGCACCACCGAGCCGGAGACCACCACCGAGTGCCCGGACTGCGTGGCGGTCGGCAACACCGACTGGGTGCACCTGCGCGCCTGCCTGACCTGCGGGCACGTCGGCTGCTGCGATTCGTCGCCACAGCAGCACGCGACGAAGCACTTCGCCGCCGGCGGGCACCCGGTGATGCGCTCGATCCAGCCGGGGGAGTCGTGGCGGTGGTGCTTCGTGGACGAGGAGATCGGTTGACTCAGTCCAGCCGGCGCTCCAGCACCTGGCCCGGCCAGGGCTCGCGGCCCGGCCGCTCGACGATGAACGGGTCGGTGGCGGTGAAGCCGCAGCTCTCGTAGAACCGCACCAGCGCCCGGTCGTCGCCGCCGTAGCAGTCCACCCGCAGCAGCCCGACGCCCCGCTCCCGGGCCAGCTCGCCGGCGTGCGCCAGCAGCCGCGCCCCGATCCCCAGGCCGGCGTGCGCCCGGTCGGTGACCAGCAGGTTCACGTACAGCTCCGGCTCGGTGGCCGGCGGCACATAATCGGTGGCTGCGCCGACCACCAGCGCGCCGACCGGCCGGCCGTCGAGTTCCGCCAACCACAGCCCGTCGCCGCCGGCCCACTCGTCTGCCTGGGCGATCCGGCGCGGGTTGGTCGACGCGAGTTCGGTGCCCCACTGGCGGGTGCGGCCGCGCGCCACCAGCCAGGCGGTCGCGACGTCGAGCAGGCGCACCACGGCGGGGCCGTCGGCCGGTACGCCGGGCCGCAGGGTGATGGTCCGTTTGTCGGTCACGGTCGACATGCTGCCACCCCGGGCAGCCGGCACGGCGGCGGAGACCTCGCGGATCAGCTCGGCCACCTCCTCACCCCAGTGCGAGGCGATGACCAGGTGCCGGTCCGGGTCGACCCAGAGCAGGTGCCGGCCGCCGTTGCCGCGGGCGCAGCGTCCGCCGGTCGGCGCCCCCGGCTGCACCCGGCCGGCGTCGTTGCGCCACCACAGGTAGCCGTAGTCGGGGTTCAGCTCGCACGGCGCCCAGGCCCGGTCGATCCATTCGGCGCTGAGCAGCCGTTGGCCGCGCCACGCGCCGCGTCCGGCATACAACTCGCCGAGCAGGGCCAGGTCGGCGGCGGAGATCCACAGGCCGCCGCCCCAGTGCGCGCCGCCGCTGACCACCGGCACCGCGCGCCCGTCCAGGTCGACGACCGAGTCGGCGTACCCGTGCCAGGACCAGGTGTCCGACGCGCCGAGCGGGTCGAGCACCGTCTCGCGCAGCACGTCGGGCAGCGGCCGGCGGAACAGCAGGGTCAGCGCCAGGCAGAGCAGATTCACCCGTACGTCGTTGTAGGCCCAGCCGGTGCCCGGCGCGCCCTCCCGCTCGAAACCCTCCCGGCGGCTCTGCGCGTCCACCTCGGTCGGCTTGCCCCACAGCTCGCCGGTCCAACCGCTGGTCTGCTGGAGCAGGTGCGCCCAGGTGATCCCCTCGACGCCCAGGCCGGCCAGGAACGGGTGGTCGACCGTGGCCGTCACCGGTGCGGCCGGGTGCAGCAGCCCTCGGTCGAAGGCCACCCCGGCGAGGGTGGCGACGACCGCCTTCGTGCCGCTGAACAGCATCTCCGGGACGTTCGGGTCGCCCCAGGTGGCGACCACCTCGCCCCGGTGGCGGGCCACACCGCTCGCTCCGGAGCCGGGCAGCAGCGGACCGGTCACCTCCCGGTGCGACCCGTCGGCCACCTGGGCGGCGAGGTAGCGCGCCATGTCCCCGATGCCCTCGGTCGGCCGCTCGGCCTGCCGCACCACGGCGGCCCGGACGGCGCCAAGATCGATCGTCATGTCCCGACCGTAGGACGGTCCGGTCCTCGGCCGTCGCCCCGCCGGCTGCGACGCCGCTCACACCGGAGGCGTCGAAGCCGGCCGGCGGTGTCAGCCGACGGTCGCCCGCTCCCACGGCGCCGGTACGCGCACCGACGCCATCCCAGCCGCCGTGGCGGCCCGGATGCCCAGCTCGGTGTCCTCGAACACCAGACAGTCCGCCGGGGCCACCCCGAGCTGCCGGGCGGCCAGCAGGAACGCCTCCGGGTCGGGCTTGGGCCGGAGATAGTCCCCGGCGCAGACCAGCACGTCGAACCGGTCGAGCAGGCCCAGCGTGGAGAGCGAGGCGGTGACGCCGGCCCGGGTGCTGCCGGAGACCACCGCGAACGGAACCCGGCCGTGGTCGGCCTCGATGTGCGCGAGCACCTCGGGCACGGCGGTCAGCCCCGGCAGGGCGCCCGCGTACAGCTCCTCCTGGCGCCGGACGACCGCGTCGACCGGCATGGCCAGCCCGGCCCGCTCGTTGAGCGTGGCGACGATGTCGGCGATCGGCCGCCCGCCCCAGGCGTAGAACAGCTCCTCGGGGAACTCGCAGCCCCACTCGTCCAGGGCGGCGCACCACGCGGTGTAGTGCAGCGGCATCGAGTCGGCGATGGTGCCGTCGCAGTCGAACAGGTACGCGCGGAAGTCGCCCGTGGGCAGCGGAAGGGCCATGGGAGCAGGCTATGGCACCGGCACCCGCGGGTCGAAGTGCCCTGCTTCACCGAAGGAGTGGCCTCCCGGGGTGGGGCGGCCACTCCTTCGGTGAAGGTGGGCGTGGGGCGGGGGTCAGGACAGGGTGCAGGCCCTTCCGTTGAGGGTGAGCAGGGCGGGGTTGGGGTTGGGGCCGGCTTCGGTGGCGCCGTTGAGACCGAAGGTGATGGTGGCGCCGGGGGCGATCCGGGCGTTCCACTCCTCGTTGCGGGCGGTCACCGTCGCGCCGGACTGGCTGACCCGCGCCGACCAGGAGTGGGTGACCCGCTGGTCGCCGAGGAACGCCCACCGCACGGCCCACCCGTCCACCGCGGAAGCGCCGGTGTTGCGCAGGGTGACCTGAGTGGTGAAGCCGGCCGGCCAGCTGCCGTGGGTGGTGTAGCCGACCGCGCAGCTCGGGGCGGGGACCGCGCCCGCGTCGCCCTGGTCGGCGAGGAAGGACGCCAGCCAGGCCAGCGCCGAGTTCCAGTTGATCGCCACCTCGTTGGTCGCGTACGAGTTGATGTCGTCGACGTAGCAGAACATCGGCGCGCAGCCGGCCAGCAGCTGCGCGGCGTACGGGTCCTGGAGGGCGGCGTTCGGGCCACCGGCGATCGAACCGGCGGGCGGGTTCGGCGACGCCGGGTCGAGCTGGTGGGCGAAGATTCGGCTGTGCTGGTTGCGGGCGTGCCGCTCACCCCAGCCGGTCACGTACGACATGTTCAGCGCGTTGCGGCCGAACAGGTAGTCCGCCCCCTGCACGGCCCCGTCCCGGTACTTCGCGTCCCGGGTCAGGTCGAAGGCGGTGGCCAGCACGATCGCGTTGTTGATCACGTTGCTGTTGCTGCCCCACACGTACGCCTCGGGGGTGCCGGGCAGTGGCAGCCCGTACGCCTGGGCGGTGAGCGCGGCCAGGTAGCGGTCGGCGGCGGCGGTGACCGACGCGCGGACCCGGGCCCGCTCGGCGGCCGGCAGGTTGCTCGGCACGGTGGCCAGGTCGAGCCGGCCCACCGCGGCCACGCTCTGCCAGCCGAACGCGCCGCCGGCCTCGAAGACGTCGGCGGTGTGCCGGGGCGAGGCGGTCAGGTCCGCCAGGTACGCCTTCTCCCCGGTGGTCAGGTACAGCTCGACGGCGGCCCAGTAGAACTCGTCGGTGACGTCGCCGTCGTCGTACGCGCCGCCGCCGGTGCCGTCCGTCGGGCTGGCGTAGACGGCGGGATGGGCCTTCGCGGCCGCGTACGCGGTGCGCGCCGCGTCCCGGCAGCGCTTGGCGAACGCCGCGTCGTACGGGGCGTAGAGCCGGCCGCACTGGGCGGCGACGGCGGCCAGGTTGAGGGTGGCCGCGGTGGACGGCGGGTGCAGCTCGCGCGGCTGCGGGTCGTCCTGCGGGGCGAGCGGCAGGCCGGTCCAGTTCCGGTCGTGGATCTTGTGGTGGACCATCCCGGCGAGCGGCTTACCGGCCGGCACCTGCATGCGCAGCAGGAACTCCAGCTCCCAGCGCGCCTCGTCGAGGATGTCCGGCACCTGGTTGCCGCGCTCGGGCACCCGCAGCGTCGAGTCACCGAGCCCCGCGCCGCCGTCGGCGGTCTCCGCGGTCTTGGTCCGCTCGAACGCGTTGAGCAGCTGGTAGGTGGCGATGCCGCCGTTGACCACGTACTTGCCGTGGTCGCCGGCGTCGTACCAGCCGCCGCGCACGTCCAGCCGGTAGTCGCACACCCCGGGCTGGCAGGGCACGTCGGTGTCGCCCTGGTTGGGCGCCACGCCGAGGTGCCCGCCCGGGCGGGCGTACTCGGCGCCGATCAGGTCGCCGTCGATCGGGGTGCCGCTGCGCTGGGCGTAGAAGAACTGGAGCGCGTCGGCGCGCAGCCCGTCGTAGACCGTGCCGGAGATGTCGAACGGGTGGCTGGCCGCGCCGTCGACCACCAGCGCGTAACCGGCGCCCGGGGTACGGAAGGCGGAGAAGTCGACGGTCTGCACGTTTTCCCCAGAGGCGGCGTCCACGCCGCGCGGGGTGCTGCGCCCGGAGGCCACCACCGCGCCGGCGGCCGACCGCAGCTGCCAGGTCAGCGGCTCGGTCGCCTCGGTCACCACGGTGGCGTGCTTCGGGCCGCCGGGCAGGTAGCCGACCTGGTTGACCCGTACCGGCGGCCCGGTGTCCGGCTCGTACGGCGGGGCGGCCTCGCCACCGCGCAGCGAGACGTTGTCCAGGCAGAAGGTCTGCTCGGCGGCGCTCCCACCGATCTGGAAGATCAGCTGCGCGGACGGGTTCTCGGTGGGCGCGGTGAAGGTCCGCTCGACGTGCTGCACGGTGGTGCCGGCCGCCACGTCGGCGGTGAAGTAGCCGGTGTACGGGGCGCTACCCTGCTGGAGCACCGCCTTGACCCCGGCGCCGGGGGTGGCTCGTACGTCGAAGGCGAGGGTGTATTCGGCGCCGGCGAGCAGCCGGACGGCGTCCTGGCCGATGCCGGCGTCCCAGGGGTTGGCGGTGCCGGCGGCGACGGTGGTGCACAGCCAGCCGTCGGTCACGGCGAGCTGGCCGGTGCCGTAGGAGAACCACGGGCTGACGCCGGCGCTGAAGTCGCCGTTGCTGATCTGTTCGGGGGCGTCCGGCGGCACCGCGGCGTACGCCGGGGCGGCGCCCGCGCCGGTGAGGGCCAGGACGGTCGCCGCGGCGAGCGCCGCGCGGCGGCGTCGGCGACGGGTGGATGGCGTCACGGGGGTTCCTCCGGTGGTGAGGTTCCGGTGCGGTTGACCAGGGGAAACTCCCGCGAATCTTGGGAGCGCTCCCACTTTCCAGCCCGATGCTGCCAGCGGGTAACCCTCCTGTCAATTGATCTGCCTTGATGAGCTGCCGGGCCGGCCGACGTGAGATTCACCGCGCGACGCGCCGTGGTCCCGATCTCCTAGAGACAATCCGGCCCTCGGCCTGGCAGGCTGCGTCCCATGACCCTGAAGCTTCGTTCCGTGGGGGCGAGCGACCGTGGGCTGATCCGCAGCGGAAACCAGGACGCCTTCCACGCCGGCGCCTGGCTCGTCGCCGTCGCCGACGGCATGGGCGGCATGGCCGCCGGTGACCTCGCCAGCCAGATCGCCATCGATTCGGTCGGGCCACTGGACGTCGAGACACCCGAGCATGCCCTGGTGGAGGCGCTGCAGGGCGGCATCCAGTTGGCCACCACCCGGATCCGCCAGGCGGTGGCCGAGGACCCGGAACGGCAGGGCATGGGCACCACCCTGACCGCGCTGCTGTTCGCCCGCACCGGCACCTGCCTGGCCCTGGCGCACGTCGGCGACTCCCGGGCCTACCTGTTCCGCGAGGGCGTGCTCAAGCAGGTCACCCGGGACGACACCTTCGTGCAGATGCTGGTCGACCAGGGCGTGATCAGCCCCGAGGAGGCCGGTAGCCACCCCCGCCGGGCCGTGGTCACCCAGGCGTTGCAGGGCGACGAGGTCTCCCCGGCGTACGCGACGATGGTCCCCCGGGTGGGCGACCGCTGGCTGCTGTGCAGCGACGGCCTCTCCAACGTGGTCCGGCCGGACACGCTGAGCGAGGTGCTGGGCGGTGCGGCCGACCGGAGCGAGTGCGCCCGTCAGTTGATCGAGCTGGCGCTGCGCGCCGGTGGCCCGGACAACGTGACGGTGCTGGTCGGCGACGTCACCGACGAGGACTGAGCGCTCCCGGCAGGTGTTAAGCGGGGACCCCTGCTATGCGGAAAGCGTTAAGCGGGCCCCCCTCCTTACCTCCGGGTGGGGGTGGCGGCGGTGGGGTCGGCGGGCCAGGAGTGGCGCGGGTAGCGGCCGCGCAGCTCGGCCCGGACCTGCGGATAGCCGGTACGCCAGAACGACGCCAGGTCGGCGGTCACGGCCACCGGCCGGCCGGCGGGGGAGAGCAGGTGCAGCAGCACCGGCACCCGGCCGTCGGCGATCCGCGGCGCGGCCGGCCAGCCGAAGGTCTCCTGGAGCTTGACCGCGAGCACCGGGGCGGCGGGGTTGGCGTAGTCCACCCGGATCCGGGAGCCGCTCGGCACGGTCAGCCGCTCCGGGGCCACCTCGTCCAGCCGGCCGGCGATGCGCCAGGGCAGCAGCCGGCGCAACGCCCCGGCCACGTCGATCCGGCTCAGGTCGGCCCGGCGCCGCGCCCCGGCCAGCTCCGGCCCCAGCCAGTCCGGCGCCGTGGCGAGCAGCGCCTCGTCGCCGACGTCCGGCCAGTCGCCGTCCAGCGCCTGCCGGCAGAAGGCCAGCCGGGCGCGCAGCGCGTGCGCCGCCGGGGTCCAGCCGAGCAGCCCCAGCCCCTCCTGCCGTAGCCCGGCCAGCAGCGCTGCGGCCAGCCGGTGCGGGTCAGGCCGGCGTAGCGGGCGTTCGACCAGCTCGACCGCGCCGAGCCGGACCACCTCGCGGGCCACCACGTCGCCGTCCACCCAGCCGATCTCCCGGTCCTCGGCGAGCAGCGCGGCGGCGGCCTCCCGGGCGGTCGCCTCGTCCACCGGCGCGGCCAGCCGGACCCGGGCGGTGGGCGCGCCGGGGGAGCGGTCCGCGACCGCGACGGCCAGCCAGCCGGCCCCGGCCAGCCCGGACCCCGGCGCCAGCTCCGCGGCGGTCCCCCCGGCCATCAGGTACGACGTGCCGCCGGGCCGGCGGGCCCGGGCCAGCCGCTCCGGGTACGCCAGCCCGACCAGCAACCCGGCCGCGAGGTCGTCGGGGAGCGGGCCGCCGCCGGGCGGCGCGGAACGGGTCTCCGGCGGCGGCCCGCCGGACGGGGTGGGCCGGGCCGGCGGCGCGTCGCGGGGCGGGGTGGCCGGGGCCGGCGCGGGCAGGGCGGCGCGCAACCGGCGTACCTCGGCCCGCCAGCGTGCGGTGGCGCCGGGGTCGGTGCCGGCGCGCAGCCGCCGCCAGCGCGCGGGCAGGTCGTCGCCCGGCCCGGCCAGGCTCTCCTCGGCGAGCACGGCGACCACCTCGGCGGCCCGGTCCGCGCCCACCCGGGCCGCGCCGTCCAGCAGCGCCCGGGCCAGCCGGGGATGCGCGCCGGCTGCCGCGATCGACCGGCCCCGGGGGGTGATCCGGCCGGCCGGGTCCACCGCGCCGAGGGTGGCCAGGGTCTCCCGGGCGACCGCCATGGCCGCCGCGGGCGGCGGGTCGGGCAGGGCCAGCCCGGTCCCGTCGGGGCGTCCCCACGCCGCCAGCTCCAGTGCGAAGCCGGTCAGGTCGGCGGTGGCGATCTCCGGCTCGGGGTGCGGCGCGAGCCGCTGGTGCGTGGCCTCGGACCAGCACCGGTAGACGTACCCGGGGGCCTCCCGCCCGGCCCGCCCGGCGCGCTGGGTGGCGCCGGCCCGGGAGACGGGGACGGTGACCAGGCCGCCCAGGCCCCGGGCCAGGTCCATCCGGGCCACCCGGCTCAGCCCGGCGTCCACCACCACCCGGACGCCGGGGACGGTGAGGCTGCTCTCCGCGACGGCGGTCGCCAGCACCACCCGCCGCCGGGGCCCGGGACGCAGCGCCGCGTCCTGGTCGGCGCCGGACATCCGCCCGTGCAGCGGCAGCAGCGCCACCTCGTCGCGCAGCCCGGCCAGGCGACCCGCGACGCCGGCGATCTCCCCGGCGCCGGGGAGGAAGACCAGCAGGTCACCGTCGCGTTCGCGCAGCGCCCGCCGGACGGTGTCGGCCACGTGGTCGAGCAGGGCGGGTGCCACCCGGGCCCGGTCCGGGGCGACCACCGGCCGGGGCGGCGGCGCCCAGATCCGGGTCACCGAGTGCAGCGCGGCCGGCGCGCGCACCACGGGCGCCGCGGCGGAGCCGCCGGTGAGCAGCGCGGCGAAGCGGTCCGCCTCCGGGGTGGCGGACATCGCCAGCAGCCACAGGTCGGGGCGCAGCGCGGCCCGCGCCTCCACCGCGAAGGCTAGCGTCAGGTCGGCGTCGAGCTGCCGCTCGTGCACCTCGTCGAGCAGCACCGCGGCCACGCCGGCCAGCTCGGGGTCGTGTTGCAGGCGGCGCAGCAGCAGGCCGGTGGTGACCACCTCGATCCGGGTGTCCGGCCCGGTGCGCCGCTCGCCGCGAACCGCGTACCCGATCCGGCCGCCGACCCGCTCGCCGAGCAGCGCGGCCATCCGGCGCGCCGCGGCCCGGGCCGCCACCCGCCGGGGCTGGGCGACAAGCACCCGGCCGGGCACCTCGTCGGCCACGGCCAGCGGCGCGAGGGTGGTCTTGCCGGTGCCGGGCGGGGCGACCAGCACCGCGGTGCCCGTCGCGCGCAGGGCGTCGAGCAGCGGCGGCAGCGCCGGCCGGACCGGCAGGTCCAGCGGTACGTCGGAGAGCACGGTCCCACTCTCGCACCACCGGCGGCACCTGCCGGCCGGTGTCCGCCATCTCATATTGACCGCTGTCACGAGCTGGCGTTGAGTGATCGATATGGCACGGATCGCGTACGACGAGGCGGCCGCGGCGGCCTTCGCGGCCACCCGGCAGCTGGGCTCGCCCGGGCTGACCGCCTGGCGGGCCGCCGTCGCCCGGCACCTGCCGGCCCGGCCCGGACTGCGCCTGCTCGACCTCGGGGCCGGGACGGGCTGCTGGGCCGCCGCCTTCCAGCAGTGGTACGCCGCCGACGTGCTGGCGGTGGAGCCCGCGGCGGCGATGCGCCGGCGGGCGGCGTACCCGATGGTGGCCGGGCGCGCGGAGGCCTTGCCGGTCACGGCGGCCAGCCTGGACGGCGCGTGGATCTCGACGGTGATCCACCACCTGCCGGATCTGCCCACGGCCGCCGCCGAGCTGCGTCGCGCGTTGCGCTCCGGGGCGCCCGTGCTGATCAGATCGGTCTTCGCCGGCCGGGGCGGCGGGATCAGCCTGTTCCGGTGGTTCCCGGAGGCGCTGCGAGTGGTGGAGAGCTACCCGGCGGTGGCGGACGTCTGCGCGGCGTTCGGCGCGGTCGGGTTCGCCCCGGTCGCCCTGGTGCCGGTGCCGCAGGTGACCGCGCCGTCGCTGCGAGCCGCGGCGGCCGGCCTGCGCCGGGCGGCGCACACCCCGTTGCTGCTGCTCGACGACGCCGACTACGAGCGCGGCCTGGCCCGGCTGCGGGCGGCGGCGGCCCGGACGCCCCGGGCGCCGGTGGTGGACTCGCTGGACCTGCTGGTGTTGCGCTGAGCCGGGTGCGGGCCGGGTGCGGACACGGCGATGGCCGGGCCCGCCGACCCGGCCATCGCACCACCCCCTGACAAGGCTCAGTACGTGCCGTCGAGCTGCCCCCGGAGCTTCGTCAGCGCCCGGGCGAGCAGCCGCGACACGTGCATCTGCGAGACGCCGATCTGCTCGGCGATCTGCGACTGGGTCAGGTTGCCGTAGAAGCGCAGCGTGAGGATCTTCTGCTCGCGCTCGTCGAGCGTGGCCAGCGCCGGGCCGAGGGCGACCCGCAGCTCGGCCAGCTCGAACTCGCTGTCCTCGGTGCCGAGCATGTCGCCCAGCTCGGTGGCCCGGTCGCCGTCACCGGTCGGGGTGGACAGCGACACCGCGTTGTAGGCGCGGGCGCCCTCCAGGCCCTCCAGGACCTCTTCCTCGGTGAGCTTGAGGTGGGCGGCGATGTCGGCGACCGTCGGGGACCGGCCCAGGGTCTGCAGCAGCGAGCTGTTGGCATCAGAGATGGCCAGTCGCAGCTCCTGCAGGCGACGCGGCACCCGGATGTCCCAGGTGCGGTCGCGGAAGTGCCGCTTGAGCTCGCCGATGATGGTCGGGATGGCGTACCCGGCGAAGTCGACGCCGCGCGACGGGTCGAACTTGTCGACCGCCTTGATCAGGCCGACGGCGGCGGTCTGCGCCAGGTCGTCGGTCGGCTCGCCCCGGCCGCTGTAGCGGTGGGCCAGGTGGTTGGCGAGCGGCAGCCACGCCTCGATGGCCCGGTCCCGCATGGCGGCGCGGGACGGGTGGTTCGCCGGCAGCGCGGCCATCGCGTTCAGCAGGTCCGCGGCGCTGTCGGTGAGCGCGCGCGGGTCCAGCTTCTCGTCGGTCGTCGGTACGGCGGTCGCCGTCTGCTCAGTGGTCGTCGGCGCGGTCATGGGTGGTCCTCCCTGCACCTCGTCCGCGGATAAAAGACGTGACGCTTCGGTTTAGCTTGAGTTGATCCGTTCGGGACTCACCTTAGCCCGATCGTCTCGCAGAAATCTAGCCGAAAGTACGATGTACTTAAGGAATTTTCCTCGCGATAAGCCATGAATCGGGCGAGCGTCCCGGGGCGTGTGATCACGATTACCGGTACCTGCGGGCCACCCGCCCGCCCCCCGATCGCCGACTCCCGGAGCCGGGCGGAGGCGCAGGCCGACCGATCGGGCAAGAGAAAACCCGACAACCGGCGACGACTGTCGCCTATCCGTCGTTGTCCCGCCGGTGGGACCCGCCGTAGCGTCCGTGGGGTATTCCCTGGTTGGAGGTCCTGTGCTCGACCCCGCCGCACCCCAGCTCGTGGTGCAGTGCCGCACGCTCTACTTCAGTTGGCTGCCGGCGGACCCCGACGCGGTGGCCGCCCTCGTGCCGGCCGGGCTGCACCCCCGACCGGACCGCCAGGTCTTCATGAACCAGTACGTGGTGGACGACGAGACCCAGTCCTCGGGGCTCGGGCCCTACTCGCTGACCTACCTGGGCGTCACCCTCACCGGAGTGGACGCCCCCGGCGGGCACCCGGGCGGCTGGTGGACCCACTACCTGGCCTCCAGCCCGCTGATCCGCGACTACGCCGCGGCCCGGGGCGCGCCGGCGGCAGCCGGCCGGACCACCATCGAGGTGCGGGGCGAGGAGTTGACGGCGGTCACCGAGGCCGACGGCGAGCCGCTGATCCGCGCCCGGTGCCGGGTGGGAGACACCGGTCACCAGATCCACAGCGGCCATCACCGCTTCCTCAGCCGCGGCGACGGCGAGGTGGTCAGCGCCGTCTACCCGTTCATCGCGGAGCCGGTGACCCCGTTCGAGATCGAGTCGGTGGAGTTCCTCGACCCCGGGCACCCGGCGTACGCGCTGCGCCCGGCCAACCCGCTGACCATCACCTGGGGGTTCTACGCCCCGCGCTCCTCCTTCGCCCACCCGGGCGGGCTCACCTCGTGGCCGCTGGCGGGCGAGCCGGTCGTCGCCGACCCGCCCCGGCCCCGGCGCACCGTCGCCGAGGGGGACGTGCCCGGCACGGGGCGGCCACGCGCCGAGCCCTCCGGGCCGGACGTGCCGGCAGTCGGGCGCCGGTCGGAGGTGCCGGTCGGCCCCGGTCCCGGGCGGTTCTGGAACGGGCCGGGACCGCACTGGCCGTACGACGCGTCGCCGGCGCTGGACGGCGCGGGCTCAGAACGTGCCGGCGCGCCGGGCCCGCAGTGGCCGTCCGTCCGGGTCGTAGACCAGCCGGTAGACCGGTAGCGCCCAGGCGCGGGTGTACCAGGGCAGCCGCTCCGGTCGGTGCGGGCGCAGCCGGCCCGGCGGGCGGCGGCCAACCCGTCCGCCGTCGTGCCACCGCTGCAACGCCTTCGCCGCCGAGGTGATCGCCGCGACCCCCTCGGCCGGGTCGAGCAGGTCGTGGTCCTCGCCACCGTCCGGGTCCCGGTCCAGGTGCTCGCGCCACAGCCGCAGGCGCAGCTCGCGGGCGAAGACCCGGGCCCCGTCGCCCCGCCCGCCCGGGTCGGTGGGCGGGCGCTCGTCGCGGGTCTCGTCGAGCACCGCGCAGGACAGTTCGCTGTCGTGGGTCCACGAGCGCCGGTTGAAGTTGTCGCTGCCCACGCTGACCCAGACGTCGTCCACCACGCACACCTTGGCGTGCACGTAGACCGGCTCGCCGTCGTGGTTCTCGACGTCGAAGACGTGCACCCGGTCCGGCGCGGCCCGGTGGCAGAGCGACAGGGCCTGCTCCCGGCCGACCATGTTGGGCGGCAGCGCCAGCCGGCCGTCCACGTCCGGGTGTCGGGGGACGACCGCCACCAGGTGCAGCTCCGGATTGGCCCGCAGCGCCTCGGCGAACAGCTCCGCCACCTCGGTCGACCAGAGGTACTGGTCTTCCAGGTAGATCAACCGCCGGGCCCGGCGTACCGCCTTGGTGTAGCCGCGGGCCACCGTGCGCTCGCCGTCCGGGGCGAAGGAGTACCGCGGGCGCACCGCCGGGTAGGTGCGCAGCACCTGGACGGCGTGCGGGCCGCACGGCGGCGGGTCGGCCGGCTGCGCGGGCAGCGGGTCGGGACTGAGGTCGGCGCGGCGCAGCCGGTCCCGCAGATACGCCATCGGATTCTCCGAGTCCAGCGGCATCGGGTCGGTCCAGCGCTCCCGGAACGTGGTGTCCAGCGCCCCGACCACCGGCCCACGCACCGCCAGCTGCACGTCGTGCCAGGGCGGGCGCGGCCCGTACCGGGGCGACATCAGGACCGGTTGCGGGTCACCGGCGTGGCCGGCGTCGTCCCGGCGGCTGTGGCACAGGTCGATCCCGCCGGCGAAGGCGATGTCCCGCTCCGGGGCGCCGGGGTGACGCAGCACGACCAGCTTCTGGTGGTGCGAGCCGCCGCGGCGGACCCGCTGGTCGAGCAGCACCTCCCCGCCGGCGGCGCGGAGCGTCTCGCTGAGGCCGCGGTTCTCCGCCTCGCTGTACGAGAGCGCGTCGAGGTGGGAGCGCCAGACCAGCCCCTTGACCACCACACCGCGCTGGGCCGCCTGGGCGAACAGCTGCGCCACGGTCGGGCCGTCGGGGCGCAGCCGCTCGTCCGGGTCGCCGCGCCAGTCGGTGAAGAAGAGGTGGTCGCCGGGGCCGAGCGCGGATACCTCACTGACCAGGCGGTCGAAATACGCGGCGCCGTGAATTAACGGCTCGGCAAGGTTTCCGGTCGCCCAGACGGGTAACTCCGAGACCGGGTTGGCGCGTTCCCGCGCGGTGAGGAACCAGTCCCGCAGCGCCACGTTCCAGCCCTCCCGAGGTCGAAGACGTCCTCACGGTATGACCACCGCGACGGTCCCGCACCTCCGGCGACGCCGACGTGACCGCGCGGGGGAACCGAATACGACGACAACCGAGGAGGCCACCCCATGCCCGCCGAGACGACGAACACCGTGACCGAGCACCGCCCGCAGGCGGTGGAGGGTGAACGGGGTGCGCTGGTGGCGGTGTTGGTGATGGTGCTCCTGGGGATCGCCGGCATCTTCGCCGTCTCCTGACGCGCCGGACGGGCGCCCCGGGGGTGAGCCCTCGGGACGCCCGAACCGTGCGGCTGGTGTCAGGCGGTGCCGCCGTCGGTGTGCGGCATCCGCTCCGTCGGGACCACCCCGAGCCGGCCGGCCTGGAAGTCCTCCACGGCCTGGATCAGCTCGGCCCGGGTGTTCATCACGAACGGCCCGTAGTGCGCCACCGGCTCCCGGATGGGCTGCCCGCCCATGATGTAGAGCTCCAACGCGGGGGTGTTGGCGTCCTGCCGGTCGGCCGCGGCGACCCGCAGCGCGTCGCCCGGACCGTGCGCGGCGAGCTGACCGGTGTGGATTGGGCGGCGGTCGGTGCCGACCGTGCCGCGCCCGGCCAGCACGTAGACCAGGGCGTTGAAGTCGGCCCGCCAGGGCAGGCTCAGCTCGGCGCCGGGCTGCACCGTCACGTGCGCGATGGTGATCGGGGTGTGGGTCGAGCCCGGCCCCCGGTGCCCGGCCACCTCACCGGCGATCACCCGGATCAGCGCGCCGCCGTCCGGCGTGGTGAGCAGCGCCGACTCCCGGCCACGGATGTCCTGGTAGCGCGGCGGGATCAGCTTGGCCACCCGGGGCAGGTTGACCCAGAGCTGGAGGCCGTGGAACAGCCCGCCACTGACCACCAGGTGCTCCGGCGGCGCCTCGATGTGCAGCAGGCCGCTGCCGGCGGTCATCCACTGGGTGTCGCCGTCGGTGATGGTGCCGCCGCCGCCCTGCGAGTCCTGGTGGTCCATGATCCCGTCGATCATGTAGGTCACCGTCTCGAAGCCGCGGTGCGGGTGCCACGGGGTGCCCTTCGGCTCGCCCGGCGCGTAGTCGACCTCGCCCATCTGGTCGAGGTGGATGAACGGGTCCAGCTCGCTCATCGGCACCCCGGCGAAGGCCCGGCGCACCGGGAAGCCCTCGCCCTCGTAGCCGCTGGGGGCGGTGGTCAGCCGGCGGACCGGCCGGTAGTTGGTCGACTCGCCGAGGCGGGGCAGGCGGGGCAGGACGAGGACGTCGTCGACGGTGATCGCGGGCATCGGGGGCTCCTTCTAGTTGTCGGCCGGGGTGGACGACGCGTCGCGGTCGGCGCGCAGGCGCCGGCCGAGCCGTTCGAAGACCCGGGTGAGGCAGGCGACCTCGGCGTCGTCGAGGTCGTCCATCAGGTGGCTGCGCACGGAGCGCAGGTGGTGCGGTGCGGCCTCGCGCAGCGTCAGCAGGCCGGCGGCGGTGAGCACCGCCTCGCTGCCCCGGCGGTCGCCCGGGCAGCTCTCCTTGGCCACCAGGCCGCGCTTCTGCATCGAGGTGATCTGGTACGTCAGCCGGCTCGGCGAGAAGACCAGCCGGCCGGCCAGCTCGCCCATCCGCAGCCGCTGGCCGGGCGCCTCGGAGAGGAGCACCAGCACGTGATAGTCGGCGAAGCTCAGCTCGCTGTCGGCGCGCAGGTCGTCCTCCAGCTGGGTGAACAGCCGCTGGCTCGACTCGATGTACGCCCGCCAGCAGGTCATCCGCGCGCGGTCCAGGCTCTCGGTCACGACATCACAGTAGCACTCCTTCAAAATTTAACAACTCCTGCGATCGGTAGGTGAGCTGCACAACCAGGAAGGCCGCCGATGCATTCCTTCGGATTTGAAATCAGATCGGCGGAGGTACGGGGGAAGGCCGGCGGTCCCAGACGTGCCAGACTCCGGTGCCGTGGAGCACGTCGAACTCACCGCCCCCGGCCTGGCCCTGCGCCCCTGGCGGCCCGCGGACGCCCCGGCCGTGCTGGCCGCCGTCACCGATCCGGCGATCGCCCAGTGGAACCCGCAGGACGTCACCGACGAGGCGGGCGCCGTCGAGTGGATCCGCCACCGGACGGACTGGAGCGCCGGCACCGCGATCTCCCTCGCGGTCACCGACGCCGCCGACGGTGCCCTGCTCGGCGGGATTGCGCTGCACCGCATCCGCGGCGAGGACGCCGAGATCGGCTACTGGACCGCCGCCCCGGCCCGCGGTCGCAACGTCGCCGCCCGGGCGGTCACCGCGCTCACCGGGTGGGGCTTCACCCGGCTCGGCCTGCACCGCGTCGAGCTGTTGCACGCCGTACCCAATGTCGCGTCCTGCCGGGTCGCCGAGCGGGCCGGGTACGCCGCCGAGGGCCTGCTGCGCGAGTCCTACCGGTTCGGCGACGGCCGACGCTACGACGAACACCTGCACGCCCGGCTCGCCACCGACCCGCCACCGCCCGGCCAGGCCACGTCCGGTTGAGGGTGCGAGGGGCAGGACATGGCCTAGGGTCGACGGGTGGATCATCTCGACCTGCTCGACTGGCGGGAGCGGGTGGCCCGGCTCTACCTCTCCGACCGGGACCTGGCCGGCTTCCGCGCGGCCCGCGACGAGCTGTTCGCCAGCCACCCGTGCAGTCCGCTGCCGCCGCCGCAGCGGGCCGGCTTCACCGGCCTGCCGTGGTTTCCGCCGAACCCGGACGCCGTGGTGGAGGCGCCGCTGCGTCCGGCCTCCGGCGAGCTGAGCATCGACACCGGCGGGCCCGACGGGACGGTGCGCTACCGCCGGGTCGCGGTGGCGGAGACCCCGTGGGGCGAGCTCACCCTGTGGTGGATCGAGGCGTACGGGGGCGGGCTGTTCGTGCCGGTGCGCGACGCCACCAGCGGGCGGGAGACGTACGGCGGCGGCCGTTACCTCACCGACACCGTCAAGGGCACCTTCGGCCGGGGCCTGACCGTGCTGCCCGGCGGCCGGGTGCGGTTGGACGGCAACTACCTCTACAACCCGTCCTGCGCCTACGAGGACCGGTGGGCCTGCCCCCTCGCGCCACCCGAGAACCGGGTCGACGTGCCGATCCGGGCCGGCGAGCTGAGCTGGCACCGCTGACGGCACCGGTGACGACGCCGACGCCCCCGGCGCGAACCGCGCCGGGGGCGTCGCCGCGCAGGGGCCTCAGCGGGCCGCCGCGCCGGTGGGCGTCAGGTGCATCCGGCCCAGCAGCTGCCGGGCCTGGTCGGCCAGGTCCGCCTCGACGGTCACCGCGTACTGGCCGGCGCGCAGCGAGCTGGCCGAGGTGAAGTCACGCCGGCCGCCGGTCATGGCGTGTGCGACCGCTCCGAACACGGCGCCCCAGATGGCGCCGATCACCAGCCCGACCAGGATCACCGCGATCCAGTTGCCGGCCGTGAAGATGCCGAACAGCAGGCCGATGAAGAGCCCGAACCAGGCGCCGGTACCGGCGCCGACGGCCGCCGCCCGGCCGGTGGTCATCCGGCCCAGCACCGTCTCCACCAACGTGAGGTTGGTGCCGACGATCGACGTCCGTTCCACCGGGAACCGGTTGTCGGCCAGATAGTCCACCACCCGCTGCGCGGACGGGTAGTCCGGGTACGAGCCGATGGTCACGGTCGGCGGGCCGGCCTGTGGGCCGTGGCCGTCACCGCTGGGCGCGGCCGGCCGTCCCGCCGGGCCGGACGGGAGGTTGTCGCCGCCCGGCATCCCGCGACGCCAGGCGGCGGTCGGGGTCGAGGGTCTGGTCATGAGCATCCTCCTTCGTCAGCCGCCCGGGTTCCCGGCGGCGCCGGGGGGTAACCCGCGGCGCGGCGACGGATCCGCCGGCCCCACCGCGAATGCTCCCGCCCGGCCGCGGGTAACCCCTGCTGTGCAGAGCGGACGGATCAGCGAGCACGGCTTCCTGGCCGACGGCCGCAGCGCGGCGCTGGTCGACCGGGCCGGGTCGGTGAACTGGTGGTGTCCGGGCCGGTTCGACGCGGCCTCGGTCTTCGGCCGGCTGCTCGGCGACGACGCCGGGCACTGGTCGATCCGGCCGGCGGGCGACTTCCGCACCGAACGCTCCTACCTGGACGACACGCTTGTGCTGCGTACCGTCTTCCACACTGCCCGCGGATCGGTCGCGGTGACCGACGCCCTGGCGCTGGAGCCCGGGGCGCGGGGCCACGACATCGGAGTCCGGTCGCCCGGGGTGCTGGCCCGGGTGGTGGCGGGGCTCTCCGGCGCGGTGCCGGTGCGGCTGGAGTACCGGCCGCGCTTCGAGTACGGGCGGGTCACCGCGCTGCTGACCGACGACGGGGGAGTGGTCCGGGCCACCGCCGGGGCGGACCGGCTGGCGCTGCGCGGCGACGCGCCTCTGGACTGCGTCGGTGGCGAGGCGAGCGCCCGGTTCACGGTCCGCGCGGGCGAGACGTACGGCTTCACCCTCGGCTTCGCGCCCACCTACGGCGGCGGGCCACCCGACCTGCCCGACGCCTGCCGGGCGGTGGCCGAGACGGTGGCCGGCTGGCGGTCGTGGGCCGCGCTGCACGGCTACCGTGGCCGGCACCGCGAACAGGTGCGGCGCAGCGCCATGGTGGTGCAGGGGATGACCTACGGGCCGAGCGGCGCGGTCGTCGCGGCCGCCACCACCTCGCTGCCCGAGCAACCGGGCGGGGACCGCAACTACGACTACCGCTTCGTCTGGGTACGCGACTTCAGCCTTACCCTCCAGGCGCTCTGGCGGGCGGCCTGCCCGGACGAGGCGAATCGGCAGTTCTCCTGGGTGTCCCGGGCGATGGGCCTGATCGGCGACGAGGCGGTGCCCATCATGTACGGCGTGCAGGGCGAGCGGGACCTCACCGAACACGCCCTGCGCCACCTGCCCGGGTACGAGGGCAGCCGGCCGGTGCTGATCGGCAACGACGCGTGGACCCAGCGGCAGAACGACGTGCTGGGCGAGATCCTCGACGCCGCCTGGCTGATGCGGCACTACCTGGACCCGATGGCGCCGGAGGTGCGCGAGCTGCTGCGCGGGATGGCCGACCGGGCCGCCGTCGACTGGCGCCGCCCGGACGCCGGCATGTGGGAGGCGCGGGACGCCGAGCGGCACTACCTGTCGTCGAAGGTGCAGTGCTGGACCGCGCTGGACCGGGCGGTCCGCTTCGGCCCACGGCTCGGTGACCCGCCCGACGTGCAGCGCTGGGCGGCCGCCCGCGACGAGGTGCGCGCGGCGGTGCTCGACCGGGGCTGGAACGAGCGGGTCGGGGCGTACACCGGGGCGTTCGACTCCGACCGGCTGGACGCTTCGGTGCTGCTCATGCCGCTGGTGGGGTTCCTGCCCGCCGACGACCCGCGGATGCGCGCGACCATGGACCTGATCGAGGGCCGGCTGGGCCACGACGGCCTGCTGCGGCGCTGGGGCGGCGACCCCGCCGGCTTCGTCATCTGCTCGTTCTGGCTGGTCAGCTGCCTGGCGCTGGCCGGCGAACTGGACCGGGCCGAACGGCTCTTCGGCCAACTCGCCGGCCGGGTCAACGACCTGGGGCTCTACGCCGAGCAGATCGACCAGGCCACCGGCGAGCAGCTGGGCAACTTCCCCCAGGCGTTCTCGCACATCGGGCTGATCAACGCCGCGGGCCGGCTCACCGAGGCCGCGGAGCGGGCGGGACGGATGACCGCGGCACCCGCCGTGCCGAGGGGCGCGGCGGCGACGGAGGGAGCACGTCGATGACGGGACGACTCAGTGGGAAGACCGCACTGATCACCGGATCGGACTCGGGGATCGGGCAGGCCACCGCGATCGAGTTCGGCAGGGAGGGCGCCGACGTGGTGGTGCACTACCTGCACGACCACGCGGGCGCGAACCACACCAGGGCGGAGATCGAGAAGGCCGGCCGGCGCGCGATGGTGGTGCAGGGGGACATCAGCGTGGAGCACCAGGTCGAGGCGATGTTCGACGAGGCGCTCGCCGAGTTCGACCGGCTGGACATCCTGATGAACGACGCCGGGGTGGACGCCTCCGGCATTCCCGTGGCCGACCTGGACACCGAGACCTGGGACCGGTGCATCCGGACCAACGTCTACGGCACGTTCTTCTGCTCGCGCCGCTTCGTCCGGCACCGCAGGGAGCAGGGTGGCGGCGGGCGGCTCATCAACATCACCTCCATCCACCAGGAGGTGGCCCGGTCCGGCGGCGCGGACTACGACACCAGCAAGGGCGCCATGCTCGAGTTCGCCAAGAGCCTGGCGCTGGAGGTCGCGCCGATGCGGATGAACGTCAACAACATCGGCCCCGGCATGGTGCTCACCCCGTTCAACCAGCGCGCGATCGACGACCCGAAGTACCTGGAGGAGCAGGTGCAGAGCATCCCCTGGAAGCGGGCCGCGGAGCCGGCGGAGATCGCCAAGCTGGCCGTCTTCCTGGCCAGCGACGACGCGGACTACGTGACCGGGTCGACGTACTTCATGGACGGCGGGCTGATGCAGAACCAGGGCCAGGGCGCCTGACGCGCCGCTCCGCGCCGATGCGGGCTCGCGCCGATCGGGCGGGATGCGGCAAGCCGGTGCCTTCCGAGGCGGGGAAAGCGCCAGGTGCCGCATGTCGCGTCCGGGCGGGAAGGATAGGGGCATGCGCCTGGTGGTCACCGCCGACACGCACGTCCCGCTTCGCGCCCGGGACCTGCCCGAGCTTCTGGGCGGCGATCGACGCGGCGGACGTGGTGCTGCACGCCGGTGACTGGGTGGACGTCGCGCTGCTGGACGCGGTGCAGGCCCGGGCGCGCCGGCTGGTCGGGGTGTACGGCAACAACGACGGTCCGCCGCTGCGCGCGCGGCTGCCCGAGGTGGCCCGGGTCGAGTTGGGCGGGGTGCGCGTCGCGGTGGTGCACGAGACCGGGCCGAAGCAGCGCCGCGAGCAGCGGTGCGCCGCCCGGTTCCCGGACTGCGACCTGCTGGTCTTCGGCCACTCGCACATCCCGTGGGACAGCGTCGCCCCTGGCGGGCTGCGGCTCGTCAACCCTGGCTCGCCCACGGACCGGCGGGCCCAGCCGTACGCCACGTACCTGACCGCGCGGGTGGCGGCGGGGCGGCTCGACGAGGTCGAACTGCACCGCCTGCCCCCGCGCCGTGCTCACTGACCCCGGCCGGTCTCCGCCTGGAGCTCCTCGATCCGCTTGGCGGCCTCGGCCTTGGTCAGCCCGTCCGGCACCTCCTCGCCGGCCTCCCGGGACAGGGTGTGCAGGTACGACTCCTGGGCCGCGGTCGGCGGCTCCTCGCCGGTCACCCACTCGTCCGGGTCCTTGATGGCGCCCTGCGGGCTGGCGTTGCGCTGGTTGCGGTCGGTCATGATCGATCCTCTCTTCGAACAGGTGTCCAGTACCCCGGCGATGTCGCCTTCATGCCCGGCGCCGCGCATACGATCAGCCGGTGGGCGCGGGTGTGGTGGTGGTCGGGGCCGGCATCGCCGGCGTGGCGTGCGCGGTGGAGCTGACCCGGGCCGGGGTGCCCGTCGAGCTCCGGGAACGGGGGCGGGTGCCCGGCGGCCGGATGGCCAGCAGGCGCTTCGACGGCCGCCCCGCCGACCTGGGCGCCGCGTACTTCACCGTCGACGACCCCGACTTCGCCGCCGTGGTCGACCGGTGGCGGGCGGCCGGGCTGGCCCGGGAATGGACCGACACGTTCGTCGCGTACGGCCCGGACGGCCGCCGCGAGGTGCCCGGCCCGGTGCGCTGGGCGGCGCCGTGCGGGCTGCGTTCCCTGGTCGAGCACCTGGCCCGGGAGCTACCGGTGACCGTCGACCGGCTGGTGCTCGGCGTCGAGCCCGGGCCGGCCGTCGACGGGGGGCGGTGCGCCGCGGTGGCGCTGGCGATGCCCGGCCCGCAGGCGGCCCTGCTGCTGGACCCGGCGCTGACCGAGGCCACCCGGGCTGTGCAGGCGCAGCGCTGGGCGCCGGCGCTCAGCGGGGTGCTGCGCTTCCCGAGCCGGGCCTGGGCCGACTTCCGCGGCGCGTTCGTCAACGACCATCCGCTGCTCGCCCTGGTCTGCGACGACGGGGACCGGCGCGGCGACGGCGCACCCGTGCTGGTCGCGCACACCACCGCGGAGTTCGCCGGCCGGCACCTCACCCAGCCCACCGCGGCCGGGCCGGCGATCGAGGAGGCGGTCCGCGACCTGTTCGGCCTGCCCGAGCCGGCGGACCTGGTGCACGTGCACCGCTGGACGTACGCCCGCCCGGTGGAGGGCCCGACGGACCGGACCCACCACCTCGACGACGACGGCATCGGGCTGGCCGGAGACGCCTTCGGCGGCCGGTCCCGGGTGCAGGCCGCCTGGCGATCCGGGCGCGACCTCGGCCGGGCGCTTGCCACCCGGCTCGGGTGAAAGGCGGGGCCCTTGTTGACGCTTTCTGTATAGGAAGGGGCCCCTCCTGACAGGTCAACCGGCGGCGGGGGCGGGGGTGTGGGGGCGGGTGGTCTCCGCCGGGCCGGCGGTGCGCTCGTCCGCCCGGTCCAGCAGCTGCATCACCGGGGTGGCGGCGATCCCGTGCATCACCACCGACACCAGCACCACCAGGCCCAGGGTGGCCCACAGCAGCTCCGCCTGCGGGAAGTCCGCCTTGGTGGTGGCGTACGCCAGGTAGTAGAACGAGCCGACGCCTCGGATGCCGAACAGCGAGATCACCCAGTGCTCGGCGGGTCGCCCGGGCGCGCCACGCAGCGACAGCCACCCGGCCACCGGCCGGACCACGAAGATCAGGGCCAGCCCGACGGCGGCCGCCGGCCAGGTCAGCGGGGCGAGCAGCCCGCCGACCAGGGCGCCACCGAAGAGCAGCAGCAGCATCACGGTGAGCAGCCGCTCGGTCTGCTCGGCGAAGTCGTGCAGCACCGCGTGGAACTCGTGGTTCCGCTCGGCCGACTGGATCGCCCGGGCCGCCACGAACACCGCCAGGAAGCCGTACCCGCCGATCACCTCGACCAGCCCGTACGCCAGGAAGGTGGCGGCCAGCGCGAGGAAGCCCTCGGCGTGCCGGGCGAGCCGGAGCTGGCTCGGCGCGCGGAAGAACAGCTTGCCGAGCAGCCAGCCGACCAGCAGGCCGCCGCCCACCCCGACGGCGAGCTTGTAGAGCACGTCCACCCCGAACCACTCGGCGAACCAGCCGGCCGGGGCGAGGCCGGTGCTGGCGATCGCGATGGCCGCGTAGACGAACGGGAAGGCCAGCCCGTCGTTGAGTCCGGCCTCGGAGGTGAGGGCGAAGCGCACCTCGTCCTCGGAGTCCTCCACGTCGGTCGGCTCGCCGACCTGCACGTCCGAGGCGAGCACCGGGTCGGTCGGGGCGAGCGCGGCCCCCAGCAGCAGCGCGGTGGCCGGCACCAGACCCGCCCACCACCAGCCGAGCAGGGCCACCGCCGCGATGCACAGCGGCATGGCGATGGCCAGCAGCCGCCAGGTGGACGACCAGCGCCGCCAGCTGAGCGGCCGGTCGATCTTCAGGCCGGCGCCCATCAGGGCGACGATCACCCCGATCTCGGTGAGATGGGTGGCGAGCGAGTTGAACCGCAGCGGGTCGGGCACCGGCAGCCCCACCGGAAGGAGGAAGACCAGCATGCCCAGCCCGAGGAAGGCGATCGGCATGGACAGCGGCCGGCGTTCCAGCACCCGGGGCAGGATCCCCGCGAGGAGCGCACCGACGCCGAACACCGCGAGCGCCACGTCTACCGGTTCCACGACACCGCCTTTCGACCTCCGCCGACGCTCGGGGGAAGTGGTGTCACACCTTGCCCCGTGGCCGGCCCCGCTAAGCCGGGACGCTCAGCGCAGCGCGCCGATGGGGCTCTCGGCCAGCCCGACCAGCAGGCCGGCGGGGTCGTCGTACACGGCCACGGCCCCGGCGCCGGCCAGCTCGCCCCGGCTGGTGCCGCCGCAGGCCAGCCCGATGCAGGGGATGTCCAGCTTGCCGGCGGCCGCCACGTCCCACACCGAGTCGCCGACGAAGACCACCTCGGCCGCGTCGAGCCCGGCCTGGTCCAGGGCGGCGGTCAGGATGTCCGGCGCCGGCTTGCTCTCCTTCGCGTCGGCGGAGGAGGTCACCGTGTCCAGCACGTCGTCGGCGTCCAGGGCCCGGCGCAGCGCCGCCACCTCGTGCTCGGCCGCCGAGGTGGCCAGCACCACCCGCAGGCCGCGGGCGGCGCAGGCGCGCAGCAGGTCGGCGGCGCGGGGCAGCGGCGCCAGCCGCTCGAACCAGCCGGCGAAGAGGCTGTCGTGGGCGTCGCGCAGCCGCTCGTCGTCGCCCCGGTCGCGCTCGGCGCCGAGCAGGTGGTCGAGGAGCTTGTCCGACCCCATCCCGATGGACCGGTGGATGACTGCCATCGGCACCCGGTGCTCGGCCTGGCGGAGCGCCTCCCACCAGGCCACCGTGTGCAGGTACGTGGTGTCGACCAGGGTTCCATCGACGTCGAAGAGGACACCGCTGCGCTTCGGATCGGGCATGGTGCTCCTCCTACCCGGACGACCCGCCCCCGACGCCTGGCTGGGCCGCCGGAACGAGGATCTCGAACCAGACGGTCGAGCCGCGCACCGTGGGATCGGTGCCCCAGGCGTCGCTCAACTCCTCGATCAGCCCCAGGCCCCGTCCCCGGCTGCTCAACGTGTCGGTCCGGGCCCGGGTGACCTGGCCCCGGGTGCCCGAGTCGGCGACCGAGACCAGCAGCCGCTCCGCGCTGAGGTCGATCTCCACCCGGGCGGCCGTGCCGGCGTGCAGCAGCGCGTTGGTGGTGAGTTCGCTGGTGCACAGCACCGCCGCGCCGATCACCTGCTCGGGCACCTGCCACGCGGTGAGCTGCGCGGTCAGCCAGTGCCGGACCCGGCTGGGCGCGGTCGGCTCGGCGGGCACCTCCATCCGCGCCGACCGGCTCGGCCGCAGCGCGTGCTCCACCGCGAGCACCGCGACGTCGTCCTCGGTGGCGCCGGGCACCGCCGCGCTGGCCACCGCGCAGAGCGCCCGCGGGTCGCCGCTGCCGGCGCCGGCGACCGCCGCCGCCAGCCCGTCCAGCCCCGCCGACAGGCTCTGCCAGCGCCGCTCGACCACCCCGTCGCTGAACATCAGCAGGCTGTCCCCGGCGGTGAAGGGCACGGTGACGGTGCGGGATCGCCCGCCGAGGCCCAGTGGCGGCCCGGCGGGCAGGTCGACGTACCTGGCGGTGGCGGAGCCGTCCGGGGCACCGCGGCGGATCAGCGGCGCCGGGTGGCCGGCGCTGGCCAGCGTCACCTGCTGCCGCTCCAGGTCGATCAGCCCGAACACCACGGTGGCGAAGAGCTCCTCCGTGCCGGCCTCGGCGGCCAGGCTGCCGACCAGCCGGTCCAGCCCACCGAGTACGGCGTCCGGCCGCGGGTCGCTGAGCGCCAGCGCGCGCAGCGCGGCGCGTACCTGGCCCATCCGGGCGGCGGCCTGCACGTCATGGCCGGCGACGTCGCCGAGCACCACGCCGAGCCCGCCGGTGGGCAGGGTGAACGCGTCGTAGAAGTCGCCGCCCGCCGCGTTGCCGTCGACGCCGGGGTCGTACCGCGCGGCGATGCGCAGCCGGGGCATGGCCGGCAGGTGCTCCGGCAGCATGCTGCGTTGCAGCAGCTGGGCGGTGCCGTGCTGGGTCTCGAACCGGCGGGCCCGCTCGGCGGCCTGGCCGACCAGCTCGACCACGGCGGCCAGCAGGGCCCGCTCGGTGCCGGTCCAGGCGTGCGGCGTCTGGTAGCCGATCGCCAGGGCACCCCGGATCACCCCGGAGCGCAGCGGCAGGGCGGCGAGGGCCCGGATCTTCTCGTCGTGCCGGTCCACGGCGGCCTCCCGCAGCGGCTGACCGTCGCTGACCAGGAACGGCACCCCGCTGCGTGCGGTGGCGACCACCGGCGTGGCCGAGTCGGCGACGGCCCGGCGCCACAGCGGCGGCAGCCGCTCGTCGGCCTCGTCGAGCAGTTCGCCCCGGACCCGCCGGACCGTACGCCAGTTGGTGCCCTCGTCGATCACGAAGGACACCCGGTCGGCGTCGAAGGAGCCCAGCGCGTAGCGCAGGGTCACCCGGGCCACGTCGTCGAGGGTGAGCGTGCCGGCGAGGGCGGCGGCGAAGTCGCTGACGCTCTGCAGCTGCTGGGTGACCTGGCCGGTCTGCACCAGGACGGTGAGCACCCCGGCGACCCGCCCGGTGCTGTCGGTGACGGGGGAGTGGCACCGGGTGAAGGTCGCCTGGCCGGGGGCGCCCAGGTGGTGGTGGATCGGCAGCACGGCCTCCCGCTCCAGGAACGGCTCACCGCGCCGGTAGGTGCGTTCGACGACCTCGGCCGCCCCGGCGGTGTGCCACACGTCCGCGAACACCTCGGCGGCGGGCCGGCCGATCGCGCCGGGGTGGCGGGGGCCGATCACCTCGGCGTACCGGTCGTTGTAGAGCAGCAGGAAGTCGTCGCCGTAGAGCAGGCACATGGGCACCGGCGCGGCGAGCACGACGTCCACCACGGCCCGGACGGCCGGGTCCCAGCGGTCCCGTGGGCCGAGCGTCGTCTCGGCCCAGGGGTGGCCGAGCACCGCGCCCGCGGCGACGGCGCCGGGGGGCGTCTCCGGCGGAACGGGAGCGGATGGCGTGGGTACTCGCCCGACCGTGCCTGGCATGTCCGCAGCCTATCCGCAGCGTGCGGCCCCTGTTGCGATCATGCCGGCCGGCCGCCCCCGGCCGTCCTGTTGTCGCAGGTCAGGGCGGCTTTCGTAGGAGATGTCGGGAAATTCTGGGTGGTCGTCGCGGCGTGCCCCCGGAGCAAGGGGGTAAGCGGACGGCGCTAATCCATGCGACAGGAGGGACATCATGCCGAAAACCCTCGCGATCGGGCAGGCCGACATCGGCTACGCCCTGACCGAGTTCTGGAAGTCGGTACTGCTCTTCATCCCGAGGGCCATCGCATTCATCGTGATCCTCGTGGTGGGTTGGCTCATCGCACGAGCGGTCCTCAAGATCGTGGATGCGGCACTCGAGCGGGTCGGCTTCGACCGGGCCGTGGAGCGCGGCGGCATCAAACGCGCGCTGGAACGTACCAAGTACGACGCCAGCGACATCCTGGCCAGGCTGGCCTACTACGCCGTCCTGCTGTTCACCCTGCAGTTCGCCTTCGGGGTGTGGGGACCCAACGCGATCAGCGACCTGATCCGGGGCGTGATCTCGTGGCTGCCGCGGGCGTTCATCGCGATCGTCATCGTGGTCGTCGCCGCCGCCATCGCCAACGCGGTCCGGGACCTGATCACCGGCGCCCTAGGCGGTCTGTCGTACGGCCGGGTGCTGGCCGACCTGACGGCGATCTTCATCCTGGCGCTCGGGGTGATCGCCGCGCTGAACCAGGTGGGCATCGCCACCACGGTGACCACGCCGGTGCTGGTAGCGGTGCTCGCCACGGTGGCCGGCATCCTGATCGTCGGCCTCGGCGGTGGCCTGGTCAAGCCGATGCAGGAGCGCTGGGGCGGCTGGCTGAACCGCCTCGAGGCGGAGTCCCGGGCGATGCGCGAGCAGCGGTCCGGGCAGGGCGCCGGGCGCGGCGACTACGAGCGCCAGATGGCCGACCGGGGTGGCCAGCCGACCCAGGCGATGCCGGAGACGTCGATGACCGGCGGCCGGGGCGGTCAGCAGGGCACGTACCGGTCCGGAGGTGACGAGACCCAGCAGTTCGGCCGGCCCAACGGCTGACCCGTCGCCGAACGTCACGGAGGGTGTCCGCGAGGTGATCGCGGGCGCCCTCCGTCCTTCGCGCGGTCAGACGAGGTGCCGCGGGTCCAGCGAGCGGGTCAGCGCGCAGACCGCCAGCAGGCGGGTGAGGGTCCAGTCCGGCTCGGCCCAGGCGGCTGCGGTGTCCATGGGCGGCTGCCAGCCGTGCTCCAGGGCGGCGGCGCGTACCCCCTCGGCGTAGCCGGCCAGGGCCGCCGGGGTCAGCGGCCGGCGGTCGCCGTCGAGGCTGTCCCGGACCGCGGCGGCGTGCTGGTCGACCAGGGCCAGCAGGCCCGGCCGGGCCGCGGCCGCGGCGAGGCCGGTGGCGCCGACCGAGGCGGTGAGCAGCGTGAGGGTGGACCGGGCCGCGTGCCCGGCGGTACCGGTCGTGACCCGGGTGTACGGCACTCGCATGAGGAGTCAGGTTAACGGCCCGGTAACCCCGCCGGCGTCCTCCGCTCGGTCGGTCCGCCCTCCGCCCGGCCGGCGGCCGGCCTCCTCCGCCAGGATTGATCCGGAGCCGGCCGGGCAAAGGGGAGCCGGGCGCGATCCGGCGCAGCGGGCACCGGGAGGCACGGATGGGACAGCACGGGGACGGCCCGGACGCCGAACACCGGCGGCCGGCCGGGGTCAGCGACGAGACGGTCGCGGCCTTGGGCAAGCTCAGCGAGGCGCTGGAGACGGTGGAGCGGGCGCGCGGCCACCTCTACGCGCTGCACCAGATGGTCGGGCACGCCGACCTGATGCTCGACGACGCGGCGCGGCGGTTCCGTGACGCCGGGCATCCCGGGATCGCCGACCGGATCTCCGAGGAACTGCTGGGCCGCAACGTGATCGCCGGCCGGTGGACGTTCCAGATCGTCGAGGACTTCGACGACGGCTACTACGCGCTCTTCCGCGAACTGGACCGGCACGCCCGCGACGAACTCGTCGGCGGGCGCCGGCACCTGTACGAGGCGGAGATGAAGGAACGGCGGCGGACCCGGGGCCGGCCGGGGCACGAGGCCCGCCCCACCGACGAGGTCTAGTCGACCCCGCCCGCGCCCTCCGGCTGACGGCGCTTCGCGTCGTCGGCGATGATCACCGTGGCCACCATCAGCGCGACGCAGACGCTGAACAGCCACGAGTCGTCGGAGACCAGCCAGGCGGCGACGGGCGCCTGGAGCGCGGCGAGCAGGAAGCCCAGCCAGGCCAGGCGACGCTGACGAGGGTTGAGGATGCCGGAGCCCTGTTGCATTCCGAAAGTCTTACGCGGCGCCTCGGGATGCCGGAGCCCGCTCCGCCGATTCTGGATGACCTGTCCGCTTTTCCGGACGACCGGCCCGCACTTTCTGCCGCTTCGGGGGTGGTCGGTGCGGCGACTTGCTGCTCCCGCTGGCGGCGGCGTTAGGGTCTTGCGTGTCCGTCACCACGCCCGCCCGGCCCCGCGCCGCGCTGCTTCTGCTGGCCTACCTCGCCTTCGTCAGCCTCGGCCTGCCCGACGGCCTGCTCGGCGTCGGCTGGCCGTCCATCCGCACCACGTTCGCGCTGCCCACCGAGACGGTCGGCCTGCTGCTCACGGTGGGCACCGTCGGGTACCTCACGTCGAGCGTGCTGGCCGGTTTCTCGCTCGCCCGGCTCGGCGTGGGCCGGCTGCTCGCCGTCAGCACCCTGCTGGCCAGCCTCGCCCTCACCGGGTACGCCACCTCGCCGGGGATCGCCCTGATGACCGGGTGCGCGTTGGTGCTCGGGCTCGGCTCGGGCGCCGTTGACGCCGGCCTGAACGCGTACGCGGCCGGGGCCTTCGGCCCCCGACACATGAACTGGATGCACGCGTGCTTCGGGCTCGGGGTGGCCATCGGCCCACTGATCATGACCGCGGTGATCGCGGCCGGGCTCGGCTGGCGCTGGGGGTACGGGCTGGTCGCCGCCGCGCAGCTGGCGCTCGCCGCGGCGTTCGCGCTGACCGTGCGCGCCTGGCTGGCCCGGGCGCCGGAACCGGCCGTACCCGGCGGACCGGTCGACGGCGGGACCGCCGTGGGCCCGGCGGCCGGTGCCACCGACGGCCCGGGCACCGGTGTGGCCACCGCCGAGCCGGCGCTCGCCACGGCTCCCGCGCCGGTGCGGGTCCGGGACACGCTGCGACTGCCGGCTGTCTGGCTCGGCGGGCTGGCGTTCGCGGTGTACGTGGCCATTGAGATCGGCACCGGTCTGTGGGCGTTCCTGCTGCTCACCGAGGGACGGGGCCTGGCCCCGGCCACCGCCGGGCTCTGCGTCTCAGGCTACTGGGGGAGCCTCTTCGTCGGCCGCGTGGTGCAGGGCGTGGTCGCCGAGCGGCTGGGCAGCGCCCTGGTGCTGCGGGCCAGCCTGGTCGGGATGGCCGCCGGCGCCCTGCTCGTCGCGGTGCCCGGCCCGGGGTGGCTCACCGTGACCGGGCTGTTCGTCGTCGGCTTCGCCGCCGCGCCGGTGTTCCCGCTGCTCACCCTCACCACCGCCCAGCGCGTCGGCGCCGCCCACGCCGACCGCGCCATCGGGCTGCAGATCGGGGCGGCCGGGCTCGGCGGCGCGCTGATCCCGTCCGGGCTCGGCGTGCTGTTCAGCCACACCTCTGTGACGCTGCTCGGGCCGGCCGTCACCGGGCTGGCGGTGCTGCTCCTGCTGCTGCACCTGCTGGCCGGCCGGTCGCCGGCCCGCCCGGCCGACGGCTGACCCGGCCGCCGCGAGCCTCCGGGGGGCACGCCGGACCGGTCCGCTGACCTGCGCGCCGCGGACCCCCGGACATCCGACCGGCCCGCGGCCCGTCGGCGGGCGGCGTGCCGGATCGGCGGGCGCGGAAGGTCACATGGTGTCGGGGCCGGTCCGTCCGGTGGTCGACGGGCGGTACGCGCGTTCGGTGTCGGTCATCTCGCGCCGCTCGGCCTCCGGCCCGGCGCCCCGGTCCACCGGCTCGGGGCCGTGCCCGAAGGCGGCCTCCTCGCCGGCGTCGTTGCCGGTCGCGTCGTCGGCCTGCCCGTCGATCGTCGAGCGGGCGATGGCCCGGTCCAACTCGCCCAGCGGGGTCTTCTGCTCGTCCCGCCACACCCTGTCGTTGTCCGTCATCCCTGTCCGGTACCCGGGCGTCGGGCGGGCAAACGGCCGCGCACGCAGCGACGGCCGCCGGTGACCGGCAGCCGTCGTCGCGGGTGTGTAACGGGGAAGGGGTCAGGGGGTGGGACGGTCGACCGAGCCGCGCCAGGCGCCCGTCTCCTGGCCGCGCCGCTCGATGAACTGCTTGAAGCGCTCCAGGTCGCCCTTGGTCCGGCGGTCGACCACGCCCAGCTTGTCGCCGGCCTGCTCGACCACACCGTGCGGCTCGAAGTCCATCTGCAGCGTGACCCGGGTGCGGCCCTCGTCCAGCCGGTGGAAGGTCACCACGCCGGCCTGCTGGGTGCCGCCGGTGGACTTCCAGGCCACCCGCTCGTCGGGCAGCTGCTCGGTGATCTCGGCGTCGAACTCGCGCTTCACCCCGGCGATCTCCACCGTCCAGTGGGTCATCGTTTCGGAGAGCTGCCGGACCTCCTGCACGCCCTCCATGAAGTGGGGAAACTCCTCGAACTGGGTCCACTGGTCGTACGCCGTCCGGATCGGGACGGCGACGTCCACGTGCTCCATAACGCCACTCATGCAGGTTCCTCCTCTGACCGCTGGCGGCACGGGGTGGCCGTGGGCCGGCCCACCCTCACCAGCGGGTCGTCTCGTTCTTGTGCCCGAGTGCGGCCCACACCTCGGAAATCGTCTGGTAACGGGTGCCCTCCGGCAGGCGTCCCAGGGCGTCGACGATGTCCGCCGGCGCCTGGTTCTCCCGCGCGTTGGCCAGCAGCGTCTCCCGGTCGCCGGGCAGGGCCGTCATGGTGATGAACTTGCCGAGGCGGCTGCGCGCCTCCACGTCGTCCGAGCTCATCCCCTGGGGATTGCCGCTACGCTGCGGGCCGGCGGTGACGGTCTTCGGCTCCGGCTGGTCCTCGCCGGCGGGCTCCGGCTGGCGGAACTCCTCGACCCGCGAGCCACCCGTCCCGGGACCCTGCACGAGGCCCTCGACGTCTTGGCGCATGTTGTCGTCGACCCTGGGCGAGTGCTTGCTGTTGCCTCGTTCCATGCCGTCAGACATGCCCGAGCGGGCGGCCGGTAAACCGGGGTCGGCCGGTCGGGCCGGTCATCGGCCGCCGAACCGGGAGGAAACCCGTCACGAATCGGCCGATTCCCGGGCCGGCAGGACCGGCTCGCCCG
Organism: Micromonospora sp. NPDC050686; assembly: GCF_040654475.1. Taxonomy (NCBI): domain Bacteria; kingdom Bacillati; phylum Actinomycetota; class Actinomycetes; order Micromonosporales; family Micromonosporaceae; genus Micromonospora; species Micromonospora sp. NPDC050686. The sequence continues at coordinate 6,894 of NZ_JBFAID010000056.1, read as the reverse complement.
GATCACCGGCCCCGCTCTGCAACACCCGGCCCCGCTGCAACTCCGCGTTGATCTGCACCCCGAGCATCAGCGCGCAGTTGGACAGGTAGAGCCAGACCAGGAAGGCGATCACCGCGCCCAGGCTGCCGTAGGTCACGTCGTACGAGCCGAAGTTGGCGACGTACAGGCCGAAGCCGAACGAGACCAGCACCCACGAGACCAGGGCCACCGCGCCGCCGGGGGTGAGCCAGCGGAACCGGGGCTGGCGCACGTTCGGCGCGATCCAGAACAGCAGCGACAGCAGCACCATCACCACCAGGGCCAGCGCCGGCCACTTCGCGACGCCCCACACCGTACGGGCCAGGCCGCCCGCGCCGATCAGATCACCCACCGCGTCGGTCACCGGGCCGCTGACGATCAGGCCGGTGGCCACCACCGCGAGCAGCAGCAGGGAGAGCGCGGCCAGGCCGATCTGCGTCGGCCGCAGCCGGTAGACCGGCCGGCCCTCCGGCACACCGTAGATGGCGTTGGAGGCCCGGGTGAACGCGCCGATGAAGTTCGACGCCGACCAGAGCGCGCCGAGCAGACCGAAGCTCAGCAGCACCTTCGCGCCGCTGCGCTGGTCGACCACGCCGCGTACCACGGTCACGAAGCTCTCGTTGCCGACCACCGCGCCCGCGCCGATGTCCCGGGCCAGGCCCAGCACGGTGTCGACGGTGCGCTCCCCGTCGGAGACCAGGCCGACCAGGGCGACCACCACGATGGTGGACGGAAACAGGGCGAGCACCCCGTAGTAGGTCAGCGCGGCGGCCCAGTCGGCGCAGTTGTCCTTGACGAAGTTGCGACCGCTGCGGGCCAGCACCCCACGCCAGGTCGGCCAGCTCAGCTGGCGTACCCGGTGCGGGAGCCGCCGCCGGGCCGGGCCGGGCGTCGCGGCCGGCTCCGTCGTCGCTGCCATGACCGCCCCCTGTCGCCCGCCGGCCGGACGACCGACCCGCCATCCGGCTCGCGTCCGGCGGTACCCGGGGCCGGAAATCGACAAACCCGGCCCGCGAGTTTGCCCGTGCCGGCCGGGGGAACCGTCAAACGAGGAAGCGATCGACGCGGAGGAGGACGACATGCCCGGGCGCGAGGTACTGCCCAGCACGTTGCGGCGCTCCCCGGACAAGGCGCAGCGAACCTGGGAGAAGACGCACGATTCGGCCGTCGAGACGTACGGCGAGGGGGAGCGGGCGCACCGCACCGCCTTCGCCGCGGTCAAGCACGAGTTCGAGAAGGTCGGTGACCACTGGGAGCCGAAGGGCCGCAAGGGCCCCAGCGACCAGCAGGCCGCCGGTGGCGGACCCGCCCGGCGGGCCTCCACGGCCGGCGGGGTGGACGCGAACGCCCCGAAGGACCACCTGATGGAGGTGGCGAAGAAGCTGGACGTGCCGGGCCGGTCCCGGATGACCAAGCCGGAACTGGTCAAGGCGATCCAGAAGGCGAACAACCGGCAGACCACCAAGACCCGCGAGAAGAACAAGGCCCGCGGGGGACGCTGACCCACCGGTACGACGCACCGGAGCCCGGGACCCGCACGGTCCCGGGCTCCGGCGTAGCCGTCACCAGTGGCCGCCGCCCGGCGCCTCCAGGTGCACCGCCTTGACCGTGCTGAACTCGTCCAGCAGCTCCGGGCCGTATCCGAAGCCCTGGCCGCTGCCGCGGCGCGGCTGCGCGGCGCCGCCCGGCGCACCGCCGAACACCGCGTTGACCTTGACCGTGCCCACCGGCAGCTCCCGCCAGGCCCGCTGGGCGTGGCTCATCGAGGCGGTGAGCACCGTGGCCGCCAGCCCGTACGGCGAGTCCGCGGCGCAGCGCAGCGCCTCGCTGAACGAGTCGACCACCACCACCGGGGCGACCGGACCGAAGGTCTCCTCCCGGACCAGGGCCATCTCGTGCCGGCAGTCGGTCACCACGGTGGCCGGGTAGAACGCCCCCGCGCCCTCCGGCAGTGTGCCGCCGACGCGCAGCCGCGCCCCCTCCGCCACCGCCGCGGTGACCTGCCCGTGCACGTGGTCGCGGTGCCGCCGGTCGACCAGCGGGCCCAGCTCGGTCGCCGCGTCCCGCCCCGGACCCACGGTCAGCGCGCCGGCCCGCTCGACCAGCGCGTCGACGAAGTCCTCCGCCACGTCCCGGTGCGCGTAGATCCGCTCCACCGCCACGCAGATCTGCCCGGCGTTGGCGAAGCTGCCGACCGCGGCCTGCTCGGCCGCCCACACCGGGTCGATCCCGGCGTCGACGATCAGCGGATCGCTGCCGCCGTTCTCCAGCAGCGCCTTCGCGCCGGTGCGGGCGCACGCCGCAGCGATCGCCCGGCCGGTGGCCGTGGCCCCGACGTGGGCGACCACGTCGACCGGCTGCCCGGCGAGCGCCGCGCCCACCTCACCGCCCCCGGTCAGCAGGGAGAGCACCCCGGTGGGCAGCGCGCCGTCCAGGATCCGGGTGAGCAGCCAGCCGGTGGCCGGGGTGCGCTCGCTCGGCTTGTAGAGCACCACGTTGCCGGTGACCAGGGCGGCGCCGAGCAGCCCGCAGGAGACCGCCACCGGATCGTTCCACGGGGTGATCGCGGCGACCAGGCCGCGCGGCTCGGGTGCCATGAAGTCGATCGCGTCGCCGCCGCCGTGCAGGGTCCGGCCGCCGCGCAGCGGGCCCAACTCGGCGTACTGTCGCAGCGTGCCGATGCCCGCCTCGACCCCGCCCCGGGCGTCGCCCAGCGGCTTGCCCATCTCCGCCGTCGTCGCCGCCGCCAACTCGTCGGCGGCCCGTTCCAGCGCGTCCGCCGCGCGGTGCAGCGCCGCCGCCCGTTCCGCGGCCGGGGTCGCCGCCCACTCCGCGGCGGCGCCGCGCGCCGCCTCCACCGCCTTGGCCACCTCGTCCGCCGTCGCCACCGGGACGGTGCTGACCGGAGAGCCGTCGGCCGGGTCGTGCACGACCAGCTCGCCCCCCTCGCCGCCCGCGCCCCACACTCCACCGATGAGCTGTTCAACCCTGTACATGTCGCGGTGGATGCCCCGGTCCCCGCGAGGCAAACGCGTTTCGCCCGGTAACCGGCCGGGTAGGCGGATCGGATGACGCCGACCGAGGCCGCCGACGCGGTCGTCATCGGAGCGGGCCACAACGGCCTGGTGGCCGCCAACCTGCTGGTCGACGCGGGCTGGGACGTGCTGGTGCTGGAGGCGACCGAGGCGCCCGGCGGCGCGGTGCGCTCGGCGCGGGTGACCGCCCCGGGTTACCTCAGCGACCTCTACAGCTCCTTCTACCCGCTGGGCTACGCCTCGCCGGTGCTGGGCGCGCTGGACCTCGATCGGCACGGGCTGACCTGGACCAACGCCCCGGACGTGCTGGCCCACCTGCTGCCCGACGGCCGGGCCGCCGTGCTCAACCGGGACCTGGCCGCCACCGCCGCCTCGTTGGAGGAGTTCGCCCCCGGCGACGGGAAGCGCTGGGAGCAGGCGTACGCCGAATGGCAGACCGTGGCCGGGCCGATGCTGGACGTGATCACCACCCCGTTCCCGCCGGTCCGCGGCGGCCTGGCGCTGCTGCGGCGGCTGCGGGTGGCCGGCGCGCTGCGGCTGGCCCGCCGGCTGGTCGTCCCGGTCCGCAAGCTCGGCGCCGAGCTCTTCGAGGGCGAGGGCGGGCCGGCGCTGCTGGCCGGCTGCGCGCTGCACAGCGACCTGTCCCCCGAGGAGGCCGGCTCCGGGATGTACGGCTGGCTGCTGGCCATGCTCGGCCAGCAGGTCGGCTGGCCGGTACCGGTCGGCGGCGCCCAGCGGATCACCGACGCGCTGGTGGCCCGGCTGGTGGCCCGGGGCGGCCGGATCCTCTATGGTGCCCGGGTGGACCGGGTGCTCACCGCCCGGGGACGGGCGATGGGCGTACGCACCGTCGGCGGCAGCCACTGGCGGGCCCGCCGCGCCGTCGTGGCCGACGTGCCGGCCCCCGCGCTCTACCTGGACCTGGTCGGCGCCGCCTGGCTGCCGCCCCGCCTGGTGGAGGATCTGGCCCACTTCCGGTGGGACGGTTCGACGCTCAAGGTGGACTGGGCGCTCTCGGCGCCGGTGCCGTGGACCAACCGGGCCCTCGCCACCGCCGGCACGGTGCACCTGGGAGCGGACCTGAACGGGCTGACCAGCTACGCCGCCACGCTGGCCCGGGGTGAGGTGCCGGCCGACCCGTTCCTGCTGGTGGGCCAGATGTCGGTGGCCGACCCGAGCCACTCGCCGGCCGGCACCGAGTCGCTCTGGTCCTACACCCACCTGCCGTTCCGGCGGAACTGGCGGGCCGAGGAGGTCGCCGCGCACGTGACGCGGATGGAGGACGTGCTGGAGTCGGCCGCCCCCGGGTTCCGCTCGCTGATCGTGGGCCGGCACGTGGCCGGGCCGGCCGACCTTGAGGCGGCGGAGCCGAGCCTGGTCGGCGGGGCGCTGGGCGGCGGCACGGCCGCCGCGTACCAGCAGCTGTTTCTGCGTCCCGTCCCCGGCCTGGGCCGCGCGGACACCCCGGTCGACCGGCTCTTCCTGGCCAGCGCGTCCGCCCACCCGGGCGGCGGGGTGCACGGCGCGCCGGGCGCGAACGCCGCCCGGGCGGCCCTGGCCCGGGACCGGGCAGTCACCGGTGGTCTCTACGCGGGCGTCGTCGGCGCGGCGCACCGCGCCGTGTACCGCTGAGCGGCCGGCCGCGTCGCTCGCCACCATGCCGGCGTGTCGGTGGTGGGAGGGGCCCGACTTGCCGCAACTCGCGTCCTCCGCCGGCCTGGATAGGGCCAACTTGCCGTAAGCCGGGCCCCTCCCGGCCCGGCCATCGCGGGGTGGCGGGTTTCAGCGCGGCAGGTTGCGGTGCCGGCTGCGCAGCATGAACGGCATCAGCGCGCTCTCCACCTTGGTGGCGGTGGTCATCTTCGACGCGCCGTCGCGCCGCTCCTCGAACCGGATCGGCACCTCGAGGATGGTGTGTCCGAGCTTGGTGGCCAGGTAGTGCATCTCCACCTGGAAGCTGTAGCCGTTGGACTGGACCCGGTCCAGCCCGATCTCGCGCAGCGCGTCCGCGCGCCAGATCTTGAAGCCGGCGGTGAGGTCGCGGATCCGCACCCGCAGCAGGGTGTGCACGTAGAGGTTGGCCCAGCCGCTGAGCGCGCGGCGGTAGAGCGGCCAGTTCTCGTCCAGCTCACCACCGGGCACGTACCGGGAGCCGATCACCACGCTGGCCTGGGTGGAGAGCAGCGCGCCGAGCATGCCGGGCAGCGCCTCCGGCGGATGGGACAGGTCGCCGTCCATCTGCGCGACGTACTCGGCGCCGCCGTCGAGGGCGCGGCTGATGCCGTCGACGTACGCCCGGCCGAGGCCCTCCTTGCCGGCGCGGTGCACCACCTGGATCCGGTCCGGGTGCTCGATGGCCAGCTTGTCGGCCACCTCACCCGTGCCGTCCGGCGAGTTGTCGTCGGCGACCAGCACCTTGAGCCCGGTCAGCGGCAGTGCGAGGAGCCGCTCGACCAGCACCGGGATGTTGCCCGCCTCGTTGTACGTCGGCACGACGACGGTCAGGCGCGCGTCCCGCCACGGCGAGGGCAACTGCACGGGTTCGATCATCACGACTTCCTCGGTTCGCCAACGGGTTTCCCTGAGAGGGTAGCCAGTTGCGATACGACGCGTGCCGAGGCTCCCCCCCACGGCGGGGCGGGCGGCGTCGGGGGCGCCCGGGCGTCAGCGCCCGGCGTCGGGCGCAAGCCGGCGGGCCGGCTGGGTCATTCGTCCGACTTCTGCCGGGTCACGATGTCGGCGAGCCGGTTCAACGTCTCCTTGTTCCGGTGGTGCAGCACCAGGTCGTTGAGCTTGTTGCGGATCCAGCGCAGCGGGCCGGCCGCGAAGTCCTCGCCGAGGCGTACCCGGGTCGCGCCCGGGCCGACCGGTTCCAGCGCGAACGAGACGATCGCCTCGCCCGCCGGCCAGAGCCCGGCCCGCAGCACCAGCCGGTGCGGCGCGTCGCTGAGCAGGACCGTGGAGGCGTCCTGCAGCGAGAACGGCCACGGCCCGGCCCGGTGGTGCAGCTGGGAACCCACCCGCGGCCAGTCGTCGTCGACGTCCCGGACGTGAGCCGTGCCCACCACCCAGTCGCTGTACGTCCACCCGTCGGCGAGGATCTTGAACACCTGCTCGGGGGAGCCGTCGATCACTCTTTCCACAATCGCCACGGGCACCTCGTACCCCCCGTCCGACCCCCGGTAACGGAGCGGCGGGGTTAGCTTCTCCGGGGCGGCGGGTAACGCCGGACCGACCGGGTGCTGCCCCGCGGGCCGGCGCCGCCTTGCCGTCGCCGCCGGGGACCGACGTTTACTCCTCCTGGCCCCGGGAACCCGCCGCCCGTGCGACGGGACCAGGAGGATCAGCGCAGGTCAGCCCGGGTCGACCCGGGCTTCGACCGGCCCTTTCCGCCGACCGCCCGGCCCGCCGGGGCGGCGTCGCCCGGTGCCCCGGGGATCCTGTTCGACGCGGTGCTGCTGGATCGGGACGGCACGCTGGTGGAGGACGTGCCGTACAACGGTGACCCGGAGAAGGTGCGGCCGTTGCCGGGGGTGCGGGAGGCGCTGGACCGGTTGCGGGCGGCCGGGTTGCGGCTGGGCGTGGTCACCAACCAGTCCGGGCTGGCCCGGGGCCTGTTCGGCGCGGCCGACCTGGCCCGGGTCAACGCGCGGGTCGAGGAGCTGCTGGGCCCGTTCGACGACTGGCAGGTCTGCCCGCACGACGACCGGGCCGGCTGCCGGTGCCGCAAGCCGGCGCCGGGCATGGTGTACGCGGCGGCCGGCGCGCTGGGCACCGTTCCGGCGCGGTGTGTGCTGGTGGGCGACATCGGAGCGGACGTCATCGCGGCCGGGGCGGCCGG
>NZ_JBFAID010000055.1:0-44773 GCF_040654475.1 Micromonospora sp. NPDC050686 | reverse complement strand
CCTCGGTCTCGTTGTCGCTGCGTCGCGGTGATCCCGTCGACATTCTTCATCCGCCGGTCCCCCCCGCTCAACAGACGTCTGTTGAGCGGGGCCCTCTCCTATACAGAATGCGTTAACCGGGGCCCCCTCCTTGCACCTGGTAGAAATGCCGGATGGGTGACGATCGGGCGGCGGTACGGGAGCGGGCCGAGGCGGTGCTGCGCCGGTTGGCCGGCGAGCACGCCCGGCTGCGGGAGGACCAGTGGCGGGCGATCGAGGCGCTCGTGGTGGACCGGCGGCGGGTGCTCTGCGTGCAGCGCACCGGCTGGGGCAAGTCCGCCGTCTACTTCGTGGCCACCGCGCTGCTGCGGGAGAGCGGCGAGCATGGCCCGACGGTGATCGTCTCGCCGCTGCTGGCGCTGATGCGCAACCAGGTCGAGTCGGCGGCGCGCGCCGGCATCCGGGCCCGCACCATCAACTCGGCGAACCTGGACGAGTGGGACGAGATCACCGCGGAGATCCACGCCGGGGCGGTGGACGTCCTGCTGATCAGCCCGGAACGCCTGAACAACCCGGACTTCCGCGACTCGGTGCTGCCGAAGCTGGCCGCGACCACCGGGCTGCTGGTGGTGGACGAGGCGCACTGCGTCTCCGACTGGGGGCACGACTTCCGGCCCGACTACCGACGGCTGCGTACCTTCCTCGGCAACCTGCCGGAGCGGACGCCGGTGCTGGCCACCACCGCCACCGCCAACACCCGGGTCACCCAGGACGTGGCCGAGCAGTTGGGCGACGCCCTGGTGCTGCGCGGCACGCTCGACCGGGAGTCGCTGCGGTTGGGCGTGCTCGACCTGCCCAGCCCGGCGCACCGGCTGGCCTGGCTCGCCGATCACCTGGACGGGCTGCCCGGGTCGGGGATCATCTACACGCTGACCGTGGCGGCGGCCACCGAGACCGCCGAGTTCCTGCGCCTCCGAGGCTGGTCGGTGGCCGCGTACACCGGGCAGGCCGAGGACGCCGACCGCCGCGCCGCCGAGCAGGACCTGCTGGACAACAAGATCAAGGCGCTGGTCGCCACCAGCGCGCTCGGGATGGGCTTCGACAAGCCGGACCTCGGGTTCGTGGTGCACCTCGGCGCGCCGCCCTCGCCGATCGCCTACTACCAGCAGGTCGGCCGCGCCGGCCGGGCCGTCGAGCACGCCGAGGTGCTGCTGCTGCCGGGCGTCGAGGACGCGGCCATCTGGCGATACTTCGCCTCGCTGGCGTTCCCGCCCGAGGAGCAGGTCCGGGCGGTGCTCGCCGCGTTGCCCACCGACCGGCCGATGTCCACCCAGGCCCTCGAACCGATCGTCGACCTGCGCCGGGCCCGGCTGGAGCTGATGCTGAAGGTGCTCGACGTGGACGGCGCGGTCCGCCGGGTGCGCGGCGGCTGGCTCGCCACCGGCGAGCCGTGGGTCTACGACGAGGCCCGGTTGCGCCGCGTCGCCCAGGCGCGCACCGCCGAGCAGCAGGCCATGCGGGAGTACGCGGCCACGTCCGGCTGCCGGATGCGTTACCTGCGGGAGTGCCTGGACGACGCCGGGGCGGGCGACTGCGGCCGGTGCGACAACTGCGCGGGCGCCCTGTTCGGCACCGAGGTCTCCGCCGCCGCGTTGACCGCCGCGCAGACCTTCCTCGGCCGCCCCGGCGTGGAGATCGCTCCGAAGAAGCTCTGGCCGACCGGCCTGGAGGCGGTGGGCGTACCCCTGAAGGGCCGGATCCCCCCGACCGAGCAGGCGCTGCCCGGCCGGGCCGTGGGCCGGCTCTCCGACCTCGGCTGGGGTGGGCGGCTGCGCGGTCTGGTCGGGCCGGAGGCGGCGGACGGCCCGGTCCCCGACGACGTGGCGGCGGCCGTGGTCGAGGTGCTCAAGGCCTGGGCGCACGGCGACGACCCGTGGCCGCGCCGCCCGGCCGGCCTGGTGGCCGTCGGCTCCCGCACCCACCCGGCGCTGGTCGACTCGCTGGCCGAACGGATCGCCACGGTGGGCCGGCTGCCGCTGCTCGGCCGGGTCGTCCCGACCGGCCCGCCGGGCGCCGGCGGCCCGCGCGGCAACAGCGCCCAGCGGGTACGCGCGCTGCACGACGCCTTCACCGTCCCGGACGAGCTGGCCGGCGCCCTCGCCGCGTTGGACGGGCCGGTGCTGCTCGTCGACGACCTGGTCGACTCGGGCTGGACGGTGGCCATGGTGGCCCGGCTGCTGCGCCGGGCCGGCGCCCCCGACGTGCTGCCGCTGGCCCTGGCCCTGGCCGGCTGACCCCGCCCTCGGCCTGCCTAACTCGGCCGACTGGCCCGCCCGGCGCGGTGTCGCTCGTGGCACGCCCGCCGTGAAACCTCAGGGTGGGCAGGACGGCCGGACAGTTCCCGGTGGGCGTCGATTGCGACCATCGCCACGACCGGCCGTGGTCGGCGGGACGGGCCGGGCCGCGCCGGTACCGTGAGCCTATGCCCGAGCAGCTCTCCGTCCCGCACCCGCCGGTGGGTGGGGAACGGCCGGCGCCCGCCGACCGCCACCCGGACGACCCGCCGGGCGACGGGAGCCCGCAGCCGGACGGGGTGGACCGGGGCACGCTGCGGTTGGCGCTCACCGTCGGCGGTCTGGTGCTCGCCGTCCTGCTCGGCTTCGGCCTCGGCCGGGCCAGTCCCGGCCCGGATGCGCGGACCGGCGCGACGCCGGCCGGCGCCACGGCCGCCGGGAGCACGTCCGGCGGGGAGCACAGCCACGCGCCGGGCACCGGCGCCCACCAGCACGGCTCGGCCGTCGCCGGCCAGCCGGACCCGGCCGCCGCCGACGGGTTGTCGGTCAGCGCGTCCGGTTACACCCTCGCTCCGGTGAGCGCGGACCTCACCGCCGGCCGGGCCGGCGAGTTCCGGTTCCAGATCCGCGACGAGCGGCGGCGCCCGGTCACCCGCTTCGCCATCGTGCACGACAAGCCGCTGCACCTGATCGTGGTGCGCCGGGATCTCACCGGCTACCAGCACCTGCATCCGGCCATGGCGCCGGACGGCACCTGGTCGGTGCCGTTGACCCTGGCCGAGCCGGGCGTCTGGCGGGCGTACGCGGACTTCACCGCGGTGGCCGACGACGGCCGGCAGACCCCGGCGACCCTCGGGGTGGACCTGGCGGCCCCCGGCGACTACCGGCCCCGCCCGCTGCCCGCCCCGACCACCACCACGACCGTCGACGGCTTCACCGTCGGCTACCGGGGTGTCCCGGAGGTCGGCACGGCGGTGCCGCTGGCCTTCACGGTCCGCACCGGCGACACCCCGGCCGCGCTGGAGCGTTACCTCGGCGCGTACGGGCACCTGGTGGCGCTGCGCGAGGGCGACCTCGGTTACCTGCACGTGCACCCGGAGCCGGCGCCGGCCGGGGACGCGGTGACGTTCTGGCTCACCGCCTCGGGGCCGGGACGCTACCGGCTCTATTTCGACTTCCAGGTGGCCGGCGTGGTGCGTACCGCCGAGTTCACCGTCACCGTGAGCTGACTCGGCGGTCAGCTCGCCCGGCGGATCGGGCGGCGGGCCAGGTAGCGCAGCAGGTCGCGGATGTGGTGCTTCTCCTCGGCCGGCACGGTGGGGTCGGCCAGCCGCTCCAGGATCACCCGCACGTCCGCCTCGACCGGCGAGTCGTCGGCGCGGCGGCGCGGCGGGGTGCCGGCGTCGGGCAGGCCCAGCGCCCGGAACGCGGCCGCCACCGGCAGGTCGAGGGCGGCGCAGAAGCCCCGCACCTTGGCCAGCTCGGGGTAGTCCTGCCAGTCGCCGGCCAGCCAGCGGAAGACCGTCGAGCGGCCGACGCCGGTGTGCGCGGCGAGGTCGGTGACCGTCCAGCCACGCTCGCCGCGCGCGTCGTCGATGGCCCGACGTACGAAACGGGCGAAGGCCATCTGCGGCGATACCTCTGCGGCTGCCATGTCCCTGTGGGATCTTCCCTTTTCGGCCGACCGGACGGTGCGCCTACGAGACTAGTACGGCGTCTCCTTCGCGCAATTGCCCGATCATCCCATCCACTGGACATCGACGCCGTTTGGCCAGGTGTTTGCTTGTCCCGCGTCAACTAGTGTCGGTGGCGACGCCCGCAGGCCGATCGAACCGCGGAGGAGCAGCATGGCCGAAACGACCCGCCCGCTGCCGCACCGCCCGGGTGCGGTGAGCCTCCTCTTCGTGGGGAAGGCCGCCGTCTTCGCCGCCGGATTCTGGAGCTGGCTGCTCGTGCTGGTGCTGGCCGGTGGCCCGGCGACCGGCGCGGCGGTCTTCGCCGCCACCGGCGCCGTCGCCACCACCCTCGTCGGCGTGATCCTCGGGTGCCGGCTGGCCCTGCAACGCAACGCGGCGGAGCGGCACGCCGAGCTGAAGCGGCTGCTGGTCGACATCTCCTGGAACGCCTTCACCGCCGCGGGCAACGCCGACGCCCCCGCCAAGGTGGTGCCGTTCCCGACCCTTTCGCCGGAGGGCGACCGGCCCGCCGAGCGGGCCCCGGGCGAGCGGGTGTCCGCGTTCGACCGGAGCCGGGACCGCCGCCGCTGACCAGGCGGGCTCCGGGGCGGCGACCGCCGCCGCTGACCAGGCGGCTCAGCGCGGCGCGAGCAGCGTCTCCAGGCGTGGGGTCAACTGCCACTGCTCGACCAGCGTCCGGTATTCCGCCCGCTGCTCCGGGGTCGGTGCCGCCCCGGTACGCCGGGCCCGGATCAGCAGGTTGCGCGGGGTGTGCTGGGAGTCGACGAACTCCACCACCTCGGCCCGGTAACCGTGCAGCCGGAGCAGCGCGGCGCGTACCGAATCGGTGAGCACGTCGGCGAAGCGCTCGCGCAGGATGCCCTGCCGGGTGAGCAGCTCGTACGGCGCGGGGGCGGGCCGGGAGCGCAGCTGGGCGGCGAGGTCGTGGTGGCAGCAGGGCGCGGCGAGCACCCAGCGGGCGCCCCAGCGCACCGCCCGGGCCAGTGCCTCGTCGGTCGCCGTGTCGCAGGCGTGCAGCGCGAGCACCAGGTCCGGTGCCGGCTCGACCACCGCGTCGGCGATCGTGCCGGCGACGAACCGCACCCGGTCGGCCCAGCCCAGCCGCTGCGCCAGTTTTGTGTTGCGCCGGCGCTGGTCCTCGCGGACGTCCACCCCGACCAGTTCCACGGCCAGGCCCCGCTGGGCCAGCCAGCGGTACGCGGCGAAGGTCAGGTACGCGTTGCCGCAGCCCAGGTCGACCACCCGCAGCGGCCCGTCCAGGTCGTCCGGCAGGGTCGCCGCCAGCGCCCGGAGGAACGCGTCGACCTGCCGCCGCTTGGCGGCCGACCCGCCGATCTCCGCGAAGAGCGGGTCACCCGGGTCCAGCAGCCAATCCTTGGCCCGGTCGTGCTCCTCGGCGGCCGGCGCCGGCCGGTCCGCCGCCGCCCGGTGGACCTGCGCCTCGCCGGACTTGGTCACCCGGAGTTGCAGGGTGGCGCCGGTCGTCTCCACGTGCCAGTTGCCGAACGGCTCGGCCAGCAGCGCGTCCACCGCCGCGTCGGCCTCCGCGCCGGGGGAGACGTTGCGGGTGTACGGGCGGCTCCCGTCCGAGGTGGAGATCTGGATCCGGGGCCCCGCCTTCAGGGTCACCGGCCGCAGCTCGGCGCGGACCACCGAGGGGCGCTGCCCCTTGCGGCGCCCGGCGGCCACCGCCCGGGTCAGGGCGGGGTCGAGCAGCAGGGCCCGGACCTCGGTCAGGGCGGCGTCCAGTGGTTCCGGCATAGCTCCATCATCCTTCCCGGCTGACGGCTCGCCGTCGCCAGCCGCAGGTGGGTGCGGGTCCCGCCGCCTTTGCACTGCTGCAGCGGAGGCAACACCGCGCGGCCAAAAGTGTTGCGCCGGCTGAAGCAGAGCAAAGCCTGCCGGCTCGGCAGCCCGGCGTCGACGTTCCGCGAGCTGCCCGGCGTCCGCGAGCTGCGGGTCGGGGCCGGATCGCGTCCGGCGGCCACCGGACGCAGAGTGCGACATCCCCCGTACCGGAGCAGCCGGCACGGGGGATGTCAGGATGCGTGGGAGATCAGTCGGCGGTCGACGCCTCGGCCGGCGTACCCGCACCGGAACCGCCACCACGACGGCGCCGGCGGCGGCGCGGCTTCGGCGGCTGCCCGCCCTCGGCGGACCCGGCGGCCGGCTCGGCGGCACCCGCGTCGGCGCTGACCACGGCGGTCGGCTCGCCCGCGACGACCTCGCCGGCCCGGCGGCGACGCCGGCGGCGCGGGGTACGTCCGTCCTCCTCGCCGGCGGTCTCGACCGGCGCCTCGGCGTCCGGGGCGTCGGTGCGGGTACCGCCCTCACCCCGGCCCCGACCCCGGCCCTCGCCCCGACCCCGGCCCTCGCCCCGACCCCGGCCCTCGCCCCGACCCCGACCCTCGCCACGGCCGCGGCCTTCGCCGCGCCGGAACCGGCCGCCGCCGAGGTCCTCCTCGACCTCGGCGGAGAGCCCGGCCCGGGTGCGCTCGGCGGTCGGCAGGGTGCCGGTCACCTCGGTGGGAATGTCCAGGTCGGTGTAGAGGTGCGGGGAGGTGTGGTACGTCTCCGGCGGCTCCGGCATGTCCAGGCCGAGGGTCTTGTCGATGATCCGCCAGCGGGGCATGTCGTCCCAGTCGACGAAGGTCACCGCGACGCCGCTGGCGCCGGCCCGACCGGTACGCCCGATCCGGTGGGTGTAGGTGTCCTGGTCCTCGGGGCAGTCGTAGTTGATGACGTGGGTGACGCCGCTGACGTCGATGCCCCGGGCCGCCACGTCGGTGGCGACCAGCGTGTCGATCTTGCCGGCCCGGAACGCCCGCAGCGCCCGCTCCCGGGCGCCCTGCCCGAGGTCACCGTGCACCGCCGCCACCGCGAAGCCCCGGAAGTCGAGATCCTCGGCGACCCGATCGGCGGCCCGCTTGGTGCGGGTGAAGATCATGGTGAGCCCGCGCTCCTCGGCCTGGAGGATCCGCGCCACGATCTCGACCTTGTTCATCGAGTGGGTGCGGTAGGCCAGCTGCTTGGTCCGCGGGTTCGGGCCGGTCTCGGCGGTGTGCCCGGCGTGGATCGTCATCGGGTGGCGCAGGAAGCGCCGGGACAGGGTGACGATCGGGTCCGGCATGGTGGCCGAGAAGAGCATCGTCTGCCGGTCCTCCGGCAGCATCGCCAGGATCCGCTCGACGTCGTCCAGGAAGCCCAGGTCGAGCATCCGGTCCGCCTCGTCGAGGACCAGGGCGTGCACCCGGTCCAACCGCAGGTGCTTCTGCTTGGACAGGTCCAGCAGCCGGCCCGGCGTGCCGACCAGGATCTCCACGCCCTTGCGGAGCGCCTCGACCTGCGGCTCGTACGCCACGCCACCGTAGATCGGCAGCACCCGGACGCCCCGGGTGCTGCCCGCGGCGGACAGGTCCTTGGCGACCTGGATGCCCAGCTCGCGGGTGGGGACGACGACCAGTGCCTGCGGCACGCCGTCGCTGCCCTCGCCCGGCGCGAAGACCCGCTCCAACAGCGGTACGCCGAAACCGAGGGTCTTGCCGGTGCCGGTCGGCGCCTGGCCGATCATATCGGTGCCGCGCATCGCGATCGGGATCGCGTACTCCTGGATGGCGAAGGCGCGGGTGATGCCGGCGGCGGCCAGGGCCTCGACGGTCTCCTGCCGGGCGCCGAGCGCGGCGAAGGTGGGCGCCTCCGGACGGACCGGGGCGGTGGGGGCCAGTACGGGGCCCTCTGTGAGTTCGGAAATCTGCTCGCTCATCTGGATCTGGGGGTGCCCTCTCGTGGGTGCGCCCCGGCATGTCCAGCAGGGCGCTGTCGGTTTGGCGCGGGCCACACGGTGGGCGGAAACTGCCAACGCCGCACCGGGCCGCACGCGCGCCGGGGGCCGGACTCAAACGATCGGCGCCCACGGCAACTGTTGAATACTACCTGAGCCGCTGGCCAGCGGTCTCGGCCAATGACAACACGCCGTCTGCCGGGCGTGTTCCCTGTTACCTGCGCCACACGCAGGGGTGTCCGGAACGCCCCGCCGGGCGGTAATCTGCGCTCCGTGTCCGCGCTGTCCGAGCACGCCCCCGTCGACCTGCTCGGCCTGGTCGCGTACGGCGAACTGCTCGCCTTCGACCGGCTCGCCGCCGACGCCCGGCTCGCGCCCGACCTGCGCCGACGCGCCGCGCTGAGCGAGCTGGCCGCCGCCGAGATCGGCAACTACCGGCGGCTGGCGGACCAGCTCACCGCCCTGGGCGTGGCGCCCGAGGAGGTGATGGAGCCGTACGTGGCGGCGCTGCGGGCGTACCACGACTCGACCGAGCCGAGGGACTGGCCCGAGGCGGTCACCAAGGCGTACGTCGGGGACGCGATCACCGACGACTTCCTCGGCGAGATCGCCGAGCGGCTCGACGAGCCGTACCGGGGGCTGATCGGGGACGTGCTGCACGAGTCCCGGTACGCGGAGTTCGCCGCGGCGGAGATCAGGGCCGCGATCGAGACCGACCCACGGGTGGCGAACCGGCTGTCGATGTGGGCGCGCCGCCTGGTCGGCGAGGCGCTCTCCCAGGCCGGCCGGGTGGCGGCCGCGGATCGGGGGGCGCTGACCGCGCTGATCAGCCGGGACGGGCTGGACGTGCCGGCGCTGTTCCGGGAGTTGACCAGCCGGCACGCCGCCCGGATGGCGGCCGTCGGGTTGAACAACTGAGCAGCCGTCCCGCAGCGACCCGGTCGCCGCGGGACGGCGGCCGGGTCAGCGGACGGTGAAGCCGACCGCCCGCGGGGACGCCTCCGCGATCTCGACGTAGGCGACCTTGCCGACCGGCACGATCACGCGCCGGCCCTTCTCGTCGGTCAGGGACAGCGTCCCCTCGCCCTTGGCGATGGCGTCGGTCACGATCTGCTCGATCTCGGCCGGCGACTGCGCGCTCTCCAGTACCAGCTCACGCGGCGCGTACTGGACGCCGATCTTGACCTCCACTGTGCCTCCTCATCCGGGCGAAAGTGCCGCCGTGGAAAAGGCTATCCGATCTCGGCGCAGGATGTTCAGGCTGACTCACCCTGCAGGGGGAAGCTGGCGATGCCGCGCCAGGAGAGCGCGGCCACCAGCGCCTCGGCCTCCGCCTTCGGCACCTGCCGGCCACCGGCCAGCCAGAACTGGGCGGCGGTCTCCGCCGCGCCGACCAGCCCGGAGGCGAGCAGTTCGGCGTGCGCCCGGCTCACCCCGGTGTCCGAGATGATGGTGTCGGTGATCGCCGCGATGCAGCCCTGCTCGACCCGCTCGACGCGCTGGCGCACCGCCGGGTCGTTGCGCAGGTCCGACTCGAAGACCAGGCGGAACGCCTCGCTCTCGTGGTCGACGAAATCGAAATAGGCGCGCACCGAGGCGCTGACCCGCTCCTTGTTGTCGCTGGTCCCCCGCATCGCGTCGTGCACCTTGGCCACGATCGCGTCACAGTGCGTGTCCAGCAGCGCCAGGTACAGCTCCATCTTGCCCGGGAAGTGCTGGTACAGCACGGGCTTCGAGACGCCGGCCCGTTCGGCGATGTCGTCCATCGCGGCGGCGTGGTACCCCTGGGCGACGAACACCTCCTGCGCGGCCGCGAGCAGCTGCTTGCGACGTGCCGAACGCGGCAGTCGGGTGGGCCGGCCGGCGGTCTGCGCACCGTTCCCCACAGCGGTCATGGGAACCTCCGAGTTTCTTCGTACGAGCCGGCATCAATCACCCGAACCGGTCAGGGTAGGTGGACCCGTCGCGGAATTGGCCCGCCGCTGTAACTTATCGCCACTGTCACCACACGGTAGCCTCAGCGGGGGCTACCAAGGAGCGCGCGGTGAGTGATTCAGGGCAACCCGGAGCCCCCACCCCGGGAGAGCAGGGCGACGGCACGGGTCGGCAGGACGACCTGGTCCGCCCGGTCAGCGGCTGGGAGCCTCCGGCGGCCGGCTGGACCCGGGGCGGCGACGTCGGCCAGCCCGAGGAGTCGGCGCCGCCCTGGCGGCAGACCGGCCCGGCGGGTGGCTGGGCCGCCTCGTCACCGCGCCACGGCGACCTGCCGGCCGCGCTGCCCGGCCCGCCCGCGGCCACCGCGCCACCGGCCCGGCTCAACGGCCGCCCCCACGTCAACGGCACCGATCACGGCGACGAAATGCCCCCGACCCGCCCCGCCCCGGTCAGCGCTCCGCCCGGGCTCAGCGCCCCGCCCGGGCTCAGCGCCCCGCCCGGGCTCAGCGCCCCGCCCGGGCTCAGCGCTCCGCCAGGGCTCGGTGCGGAGCCGTGGCCGGCCGCCGATCCCCGGTCCGCCGCCGAGGCGTACCGGGAGACGGCCGAGGCGTACCGGGACGGTGGCGGGGACCGGCTGGCCGTTCCGGCGCAGCGCCCGGCGCCCCCGCTGGAGCAGTCGGCCGACCCGACCGCCGGCCCCGCCCGGCACTCCTCGGAGGACCCGCCCGCCAACCGTCCCACCCGCTGGGGCGACGGGACCGTGCCGTCCTCCGCCCCGCCGGCCGTGCAGATCCCACCGGTGGGCACCACCGCCTCCGGCTTCGAGGTGCCGCCCGGCTTCCACGCGCCCACCGTCGACCGGGCCGCGCACGACCGGGCCGCCGTCGACCGGGCCGCGCACGACCGGGCCGCCGTCGACCGGGCCGCGCACGACCGGGCCGCCGACCCGGACGCCGAGTCGCCCGCCTGGGCCGACCGGTTCGCCGCCGATCCGTCCCGCCCCGATCCCGCGCCGGCCCGCCCCACCGAGGAGCCGTGGGCCGCCCCGAACTGGAACCGGTCGAGCTGGGGCGAGGGCTGGGCCCCCGCGTCGTGGTCCGGCGAGGACGAGCCTCCGACCGGGCGCCGGGCCCGTCCGGAGCCGGCCCCCGGGTACGAGCCGCCGCGCGCCGAGCCGGAGCGGCCGTACGAGCCGGTCCGGTCCGAGGCCGGGCGGCCGTACGAGCCGGTGCCCGCGGAGCCCGCGCGGCCGTACGAGGTGCCCCGCACCGACGAGCCGGGCCGGCCGGCGGCGGCGGAGGCGCCGGCGGGGCGGAGCGGGGCGTCCACGGTGGACCGGCCCGCCTGGGCCCGCTCGGCGTCCCGCCCGGCCCCCGCGCCGGAGCCGCCCGGCGACGACCGCACGGTTCGGCCGATCCGGCGCCGGGCGGCCGGGGAGCCGGTCACCGCGCCGCCCGCCGACGCCACCCGGACCGACGGGTCCACCGCCACCCCGCCGCCCGCCAGCGGTGCGTCCGCATCCGGCGACTTCTCCGCCGCGCTCGACGCCGTTCGCGCGTCCGCCGCCGGCGACCCGTCCGACCCGGAACGCCCTTCCGCCCCGACCAGCGCCCCGCCCCACCCCGCCCGCCCTTCCGCCCCGACCAGCGCGCCGCCCTACGCCGGTCGCCGGTCCGCACCGGAGCCGGCACCCGCCCCGCAGACCGTGGCGGACGCGCCCCGCCCGGAGTCGACCCCGGCCGTGCTGCCGCAGCGCGTCCCCGCCGAACCGGACGTGCCCGTAGTGCCGGAGCCGCCAGCCGTGGAGCCATCCGCCGAGACCCCCGAACTCGCTCGCATCGCCACCCACCTTCGTCGGGAGGACGAGCCCGCGCCGCTGCGGGAGCGGCCGGAGGGCTTCGACGTCAACGCCATCCTGGAGGCCGTACGTGGGGTGGCCGGGGTGCGGGACGCGGCGCTGCGCCGCACTCCCGCCGGCGCGCACAGCCTGCGCCTCGATCTTGCCGACGGCGCCGACCCGGCCGAGGTGAGCCGCCAGGTGGCCCGGTTGCTCCAGGAACGGATGGGGCTGGCCGCCGCCCCGCAGAACCTGCCGGGCGCGTCGGCCGCGCCCGCACCCCCGGTCCGCCGCCGGTCCACCGAGTCCCGCGCCGACCAGGGCCGCGGCCCGGCCACCCGGGCCGCCGCCGAGCCGACCACCCCGGCCGCGGAGTCCACCACCGCGGCCGCGGAGCGGACCAGGCCGGCCGTGGAGCCGACCGCCCGGGCCGCGGAGCCGGCCGCCGACCGTCGGCCCGGCCAGCCCGGTGACTGGTACGTCGCCCGGCGTGCCGTCGAGGAGCCGGCGTCGACGACGCCTCCCGCCGAGGTCACCGGTCCGCCGGCCGCCCCCGCCGAGGTGGCCGGGTCGACCACACCTCGCGCCGAGGACACCGGGTCGACCGGCGTCCGGTCCGTGGCCGAGCCGGGCGCGGTGCGGCCGGTCTCCGGCCCGGGCGCCGATCCCGGAGCCGAGCCGTCGGGCCGCCGCCGGTCGGGCGGCCCGCACCGGGGCCGGGCCAGCGTGGCGGAGGCGTTCGCCACGACCGCGCCGGTCACCGCCACCGGCAGCCCGGTCACGGTCGGCGCCTCGTACTCGGGCGGCCAGATGACCACCACGGAGACGGCCCCCTCCCGCCCGCTGGACACCGGCGGCGTGCCCGGGCCGCGGGTGGTGATCGACCATGTGCAGGTCAGCACGTTCGGGCTGGACGCCACGGTCGAGGTGCGCCTGATCGCCGGGGAGGAGACCGCCGAGGGTCACTCCACCGGGCCGGCCGTGGACGGGTACGTGCTGCGGCTCTGTGCGGTGGCCGCCGCCGCGGCGGTGGACGAGCTGCTCGGCGGCGCGCACCACCCCGCCGGCCGGGGGCGCTGCTTCGTGGAGCATGCGGCGGTGGTGCCGTTCGGCAACTGCGAGGTGGCCACAGTGGTCGTGCTCCTGGTCTGCGACGGCTGGGTGGAGCAGCTCGCCGGCTCGGCGCTGGTCGCCGGCGACCAGCGCCAGGCGGTGGTACGCGCGACCCTGGCGGCGATCAACCGCCGGCTCGAGGCGCTGCTGGCCTGACCGGCCCGCGCCACTCGCGCCGGATGCCGGTCCAGGTCGGGCGAACCGGCCTCCTCGACGGGCCGGGACCGGTCGGCGCGGGCAGACTGGGAGGCATGAAGCGCGCCGCCCTGGAGCCCGACCACCTCCTCCCCGCGCACCACGTGCCACCGCCCTGGCCGGGCCGGGAGGTACGCCTCGACGGCACGGTGACCTACGTCCGGGACACCCCGGCCACCCGTTCCGGCGCGGAACCGGCGCTCTACGTGCACGGGCTCGGCGGGTCCGCACAGAACTGGACGGACCTGGCCGGGCTGCTGGCCGACCGGCTCGACGGGCAGGCCATCGACCTGCCGGGCTTCGGCCGCAGCGAGCCGGGCCGGCGCTACACCGTCGCGGCCTTCGCCGACCGGGTGGTCCGCTGGATCGAGCACTCCGGGCGGGGCCCGGTGCACCTGTTCGGCAATTCGCTGGGCGGCGCGGTCGCCGTCCGGGTGGCGGGGCTGCGCCCCGACCTGGTCCGTACGCTCACCCTGGTGTCGCCGGCCCTGCCGTTCCTCGACCCGCGCCGGTCGTTGCAGGGCCGGATGCTGCCGTTGCTGGCGGTGCCGCGCGGGGAACGGCTCGCCGCCTGGCGGCTGGCCCAGATCGCGCCGGAGGTGATGGCCGAGCAGGTGATCACATCGTGCGTCGCGGACGTCACCCGGATCAGTGCCCAGCGCCGGCAGGAGGCGCTGGAGGAGATCAAGGTGCGTTACGAGGCGGCGCACTACGCCGCCGCGTACGTCCGGACCTTCCGCGGGATCGTCTCCTGTTTCCTGCGGGCGTACCTGCCGGGGCCGGGCTCGCTCTGGCGGATCGCGGCGGCGGTGCGGGCCCCGACGCTGGTGGTGGGCGGCCTGGCCGACCGGCTGGTGGACGTACGGGTGGCGGAGCGGACGGCGCGGGTGATCCCGGACAGCCGGCTGCTGATGCTGCGCGGGGTGGGGCACGTGGCGCAGTTGGAGGTGCCCCGGCTGGTGGCCCGCGCGGTGCTGGGTCTGCTCGCCGAGGCGGCGGAGGCGGAAGTCCGGCCGGACATGGCAAGCTGACCGGGATGTCCCCGAATATCCCCCGTCGCGGCGCCGCCGTGCGGCCACCGCTTCGTGAGCATTCTTCCCCCGTCGACCGGGCCCGCGCCCCGGCCGGCCGCTGGCGTCGTTCGCTGCTGCTTGCCGTCGTGGCCGCCACCGCGCTGGCCGGGGCCGGCGTCTCCGCCGCCACGGACCGGTCCGGGGCCGCCGCCCTCGCCGTACCGCCGACGGTGTCGCCGTCCGCCGTGCCGACGCCGGTGCCCGACCCGTTCGTGGCGAGCCCGGCGGTGAGCCCGGCGGGCCCGGCCGTGAGCCCAGCCAGCCCGGCCGTGAGCCCGGCCAGCCCCGGGGTCGGACCGGGCCCGAGCCCTCCGACGAGTCCCGCCGGGGACGGACCGGAGGCGACCCCGCTGGTGGCCGGGGTGGCCGACCCCGCCCCGGTGCTGCGGTTGCCGGGGCCCGTTCCGGCCACCGGTCGCGGCGTCTTCGGGTACGCGGAGCAGCCTGCTCCGGTGCTCGGCAGCTCGGGCGTGCTGCGCCGGTTCCGGGTGGCGGTCGAGGTCGGGGCGGGCGAGGAGGTGCCCGCCTTCGCCGCGGCGGTGCAGGCCGCGCTGGCCGGGCCGGGGAGCTGGGTGGACGGCGGTGGGCTGCGGTTGCAGCGGGTGGGCCCGGCGGTGCGGGCGGACTTCACCGTCTACCTCGCCACGGCGGGGACGGCGGCCCGGATGTGCGCGGCGGGCGGGGTCGACATCCGGGTGGGTGGCCGGCCGTACACGTCCTGCCGGACCTCGGGGAAGGTGGTCCTGAACCTGGACCGGTGGCGTACCTCGGTGCCGCACTTCGTGGCTGCCGGCGTCCCGCTGGACACCTACCGCCGGTACGTGGTGAACCACGAGGTGGGCCACCAGTTGGGGCACCGGCACGAGGGCTGCCCCGGGGCGGGACGGCCGGCGCCGGTGATGCAGCAGCAGACCCTCTTCCTCGGCGGCTGCCGGCCCAACCCGTGGCCCTACCTGAACGGCCGGCGGTACACCGGCCCGCGAGCCTGAGGGGCAAAAGATGGCAATGAGGCGGATTTAGTCCGAATTGCCTGTCATGCTGTTCTCATGCCACCCGTGTCCCCTCCGGGCCCGGCCGTCCGGCCTGACCCGCAGCCCAACCCGTACGTCGTGCGTCGCCGGCTCGGGATGCGTCGGCGCCGTCGCCGCGCCGCGCTGATCGGACTGGCCCTGCTCGGCGCTGTGGTCGGGGTGGTCGAGGTGACCGGGGTCGGCGCAACCGGCGAGCCGGCGGGCGACGAGACGATCGTCGCCCAGGGCGGCGGGGGCGGGGCGACCAACCACCCCGACGCCGTGCCACCGCACCCGGACACCGCCGCCGGCTATCCGGCCACCGGGTCCGGGTCGTTCGTCACCGCGGCCGGCACCTCACCCGTACGGGGCTCCGGCGGGCAGTTGCGCCGCTATCGGGTGGCGGTCGAACGGGACAGCGGCCGGGACCCCGACGCCTTCGCCGCCGAGGTGGACGACGTGCTCGGCGACGACCGGAGCTGGACCGCCTCGGGCGGACTGCGGGTGCAGCGGGTGGCCGACGCGGACACCGCCGACTTCACCGTCTATCTGGCCACCCCCGGCACGTCCGAGCGAATGTGCGCCGAGGGCGGCCTGCACACCGAGGGCTACACCTCGTGCCGGCTGCCCGGCCAGGTGATCATCAACCTGGCGCGCTGGATGGACGGGGTGCCCGACTACGGCGCCCCGCTGGAGGTCTACCGGACGTACGTGATCAACCACGAGGTCGGGCACGAATTCGGCGAGCTGCACCAGGGCTGTCCCCGGCCCGGCGCCCCGGCGCCGGTGATGCAGCAGCAGACGTACGGCCTGGACGGGTGCGTCGCGAACGCCTGGCCGTACGTCGACGGGACCCGGTACGAGGGGGAGCCGACCGAGGGGGTCTGAGTTATTCCCGCTCCCGCATGCCGGGCGGGGTGGCCCTCATCATGGCCGATGGCAGGTGCGGCGAGCGACAATGGCGCGGTCCCACCGCCGAACCCGGGGAGTCCACCGTGTCGTTGCCCCCGCTCGTCGAGCCCGCCGCCGAGCTGACCGTAGACGAGATCCGCCGCTACTCCCGCCACCTGATCATCCCGGATGTCGGGGTCGAGGGGCAGAAGCGGCTGAAGAACGCCCGGGTGCTCTGCGTGGGCGCCGGCGGCCTGGGCTCGCCGGCCCTGCTTTACCTCGCCGCCGCGGGCGTCGGCACCCTCGGCATCATCGACTTCGACACCGTCGACGAGTCGAACCTCCAGCGCCAGGTCATCCACGGCGTCTCCGACGTCGGCCGGTCCAAGGCCGAGTCCGCCGCCGCGTCGGTCCGCGAGATCAACCCGCTGGTCAACGTCGAGATCCACAACACCGCGCTGGACCGGGAGAACGTCCGCGAGATCTTCTCCGGGTACGACCTGATCGTCGACGGCACCGACAACTTCGCCACCCGGTACATGGTCAACGACGCGGCGGTGCTGCTCGGCAAGCCGTACGTCTGGGGGTCGATCTACCGGTTCGACGGCCAGGCGTCGGTGTTCTGGGCCGAGCACGGCCCCTGCTACCGCTGCCTCTACCCGGAGCCCCCGCCGCCCGGCATGGTCCCGTCCTGCGCCGAGGGCGGCGTGCTCGGCGTGCTCTGCGCGTCGATCGGGTCGATCCAGGTCAACGAGGCGATCAAGCTGCTCGCCGGCATCGGCGAGCCGCTGGTCGGCCGGCTGATGGTCTACGACGCCCTGGAGATGAGCTACCGCAAGATCAAGGTCCGGAAGGACCCGAACTGCGTGCTCTGCGGCGAGAACCCGACTGTCACCGACCTGCTGGAGGACTACGAGGACTTCTGCGGCGCGGTCTCCGTCGAGGCGCAGGAGGCGGCGGTCGACGCCACCATCACCGCCCGCGAGCTGAAGGAGTGGCAGGACGCCGGCAAGGACATCTTCCTGGTCGACGTCCGCGAGCCGGCCGAGTACGAGATCGTCCGCATCCCGGGCGCGACCCTGATCCCCAAGGGCGAGATCCTCTCCGGCGAGGCGCTGGCGAAGCTGCCGCAGGACCGGCAGATCGTGCTGCACTGCAAGTCCGGGGTCCGCTCCGCCGAGGCGCTCGCCGCGCTGAAGGCGGCCGGGTTCGCCGACGCGGTGCACGTCCAGGGCGGCGTGCTCTCCTGGATCAAGCAGATCGACCCGTCGCTGCCCGAGTACTGAGCCACACCCTCGTCCCGCCTCGGCGGACCGGCCGGCGCTGGCCGATCCGCCGAGGCGGACTCGCGTTAACCTGCGTTAACGTGTCCGCCGTGGTGGACTTGGACGCGGCCGTCGGCTACGTGGTGGCGCACGGCGACCCGGTGGAACGCGCCCGCCTCTCCCGCCTGCGCACCGGTGCGCCGGTGCCGGCCGAGGTGCTCGACGCGGCGGAGGCCGGGCAGACCCCGGACGGCGGCTGGCCCGCCCTCTCCGACGCCCAGGTCGCCTCCGTCGACGCCACCTGCTTCCGGCTCGTCGAGCTGGACGACCTGGGCGCCCTCGACCGGCCGGCGGCACGGCGCGCGCTGGACTGGCTGGCCGGCCGGCAGTTGCCCGACGGCGGCTGGGACGAGGACGAGCGGCTGGCCGAGGCCGCGCCGGAGTGGGCCCGGCCGGGCGACCCGGCGGCCCGGCTCTACCTCACCGCGGGTGCCGCGTTCTGGCTCAGCGTCGCGGGACCCGCCGACCGGTCCGCCGGCCCGTACGACGACCCCACCGGCGGCCCGTACGCCGGCGTGGTGCGGGCCGCGGCGACGCTGCTCGCCGCGCAGCTCGCGCCCGACGGGAGCTGGCCGTCGTTCCTGGCCACCGGCTGGCTGGCCGCGGCGGTGCTGCACCGCCAGCAGATGTTCTACGAGTCGGCGCGCATCCAGGTGGTGCTCGCCGAGCGGATCCCGCGGCTGTCACCGTCCAACGTGGCCTGGCTGGCCGCCACCCTGCGCCGGATCGGCCTGGGCGACGAGGAGTGGGTGCTGGCCGGGGCGCGCAACCGGCTCGCCGAGACGCAACGCAGCGACGGCGGTTGGGACAGCGACGACGGCCACCGCTTCGACGTGCACACCACCCTCACCGCCATCCGCGCCTGCCGCCCCCGCTGACCCGCCCCCGCGCCGCGCTCCCGGCGCGCGTGGTCCGGCCGCAACTTCCGGGAAGCTGGCCCCTCCCGCGGCCCGGGGGGCCACAACCTCCCTGAAGTTGCGTGGCCGAGCCCGGGGCGGGGCACGGTCAGCGGAGGTGGGCGTCGCCGGTGACGACGTACTTGGTGCTGGTCAGTTCGGGCAGGCCCATCGGGCCGCGGGCGTGCAGCTTCTGGGTGGAGATGCCGATCTCGGCGCCGAAGCCGAACTCGCCGCCGTCGGTGAACCTGGTGGAGGCGTTGACCATGACCGCCGCGGCATCCACCCGGGCCACGAACTCCCGGGCCGCCGGCTGGGAGTCGGTGACGATCGCCTCGGTGTGGCCGGTGCCGTACCGCCGGATGTGCGCGACCGCCGCGTCCAGCGAGTCGACCACGGCGACCGAGATGTCCGCCGAGAGGTACTCGGTGGCGAAGTCCTCCTCGGTGGCCGGCAGCACGGCGGCGGAGTGGGCCGCGACCCGCGGGTCGCCGTGCACGGTCACCCCGGCCGCGGCGAACGCGGCCAGCACCGGCGGCAGGAAGGCGTCGGCGATTCCCGCGTGCACCAGCAGCGACTCGGCGGTGTTGCAGGTCGACAGCCGCTGGGTCTTGGCGTTCAGGGTGATCGCCACGGCCTTCGCGACGTCGGCGGCGGCGTCCACGTAGACGTGGCAGTTGCCCACCCCGGTCTCGATCACCGGCACGGTGGACTCCTCGACCATGGTCCGGATCAGCGACGCCCCGCCGCGCGGGATCAGCACGTCGACCAGGCCCCGGGCGCGCATCAGCTCCTTGACCGAGTCGCGCGAGGTCGCGTCGAGCAGTTGCACCGCGTCCGCCGGCAGCCCGGCCCCGGCGACGGCGTCCCGTAGCACCGCGACCAGGGCGGCGTTGGAGTGCGCCGCGGACGACGAGCCACGCAGCAGCGCCGCGTTGCCGGACTTCAGGCAGATCCCGGCGGCGTCCACGGTCACGTTCGGCCGCGCCTCGTAGATGATGCCGACCACGCCGAACGGCACCCGGATCTGCCGCAGCTCCAGCCCGTTGGGCAGGGTCGAGCCGCGGACCACCTCGCCGACCGGGTCGGGCAGCGCGGCCATCTGGCGCAGCGCGTCGGCGATGCCCGCCACCCGGCCCGCGTCCAGCGCCAGCCGGTCCAGCACGGCCGCGGTCAGCCCGGCCTCTCGCCCGGCCGCCAGGTCCGCCTCGTTGGCGGCCAGGATCTCCGGCGTACGCGCCACCAGCGCGTCGGCCATCGCGTGCAGCGCGGCGTCCTTCACCGTACGGGTGGCGACCGCGAGGGCCGCCGCCGCTTCCCGGGCCCGCCGCGCCTGCTCGACGACACTCATGTGCGCACTCCTTGAGGTGTTTGGCGGGGCCCCCGCTTGACAGACGTGTGTTGAGCGGGGACCCCTGCTTACAGCAGTACCAGGTCGTCGCGGTGGACGACCTCGCGTTCGTAGGCCGGGCCCAGGGCCGCGGCGAGTTCCGTGGTGGATCGGCCGAGCAGCCCGGGCAGCTCCACCGCGTCGTAGTTGACCAGCCCGCGGGCCACCGGCGCACCCTGCGTGTCGACCAGGTCGACCGGGTCGCCGGCGGTGAACGCGCCGTCCACCGCGGTGATCCCGGCGGGCAGCAGCGACTTGCGCCGGCTCACCACCGCCTGCACCGCGCCCGGGTCGAGGTGCAGCCGCCCCCGGGGCGCGGTGGCGTGCGCCAGCCAGAAGAGCCGGGCGGCCGGGCGCCGGCTGCTCGGATGGAAGAAGGTGCCGACGGGCTCGCCGGCCAGGGCCGGCGCGGCCAGCGGCGCGGCGGTGAGCACCACCGGGATGCCGAAGCCGGTGGCGATCCGGGCCGCCTCGACCTTGGTGACCATGCCCCCGGTGCCCACCCCGGTCCGGCCGGCGCCGCCGATGTCGACCCCGGCCAGGTCGGCCTCGCCGCGTACGTCGGTGATCCGGCTGCTGCCCGGCCGGCTCGGGTCACCGGTCCAGAGCGCGTCCACGTCCGACAGCAGCACCAGCAGGTCGGCGTCGACCAGCGCGGCGACCAGCGCGGCCAGCCGGTCGTTGTCGCCGAACCGGATCTCCTCGGTGGCCACCGTGTCGTTCTCGTTGACGATCGGCACCGCCCGCAGGTCGAGCAGCTTGCGCAGGGTCCGGTACGCGTTGCGGTAGTGCGCGCGGCGGGTCACGTCGTCGACGGTGAGCAGCACCTGCCCGACGGTCAGCCGGTGCCGGGCGAAGGCGGCGGCGTACCGGCCGATCAGCAGCCCCTGGCCGACGCTGGCGGCGGCCTGCTGGGTGGCCAGGTCGCGCGGGCGCCGGGGCAGGCCGAGCGGGGCGAGACCGGCGGCGATCGCGCCGGAGGAGACCAGCACCACCTCCCGCCCCTGGGCGGCCAGCGCGCCGAGCGTGTCGACCAGCGCGTCGACCCGGGATTCGTCCAGGCCGCCCGTCGCGGTGGTCAGCGAGGACGACCCGATCTTGACGACGGCCCGCCGGGCCGAGGTGACTGCTTCGCGCACCCGACCATTCTGCGCGCTCGGGTCCGCGACTCCCCTCGCCGTTCCCATACTCTGACAGCTCGTGACACCTGACGAGTACGTCGAGGCGGTGCTGGAGCTGGTCGAGCGGATCCCGCCCGGCCGGGTGATGTCGTACGGGGCGGTGGCCGACGCGCTCGCCGAGCGCTCGGGACGGGCCTCGGCCCGGCTGGTCGGCTCGATCATGGCCCGGCACGGGGGCGGGGTGCCCTGGTACCGGGTGGTGACCTCGGCCGGCCGGCTGCCGCCCGGGCACGAGCGGGAGGCGCGGGCCCGGCTGCGCGCCGAGGGCTGCCCGTTGCGCCCGTCCGGGGTCGACATGCCGGCGGCCGCCTGGCAGCCGGACGAAGGGCTGTGACCGAGGCCATAACATGAGTAGCATTCGGCTCCATGACCGTTTCGGGCCTGCCGCGCCGGGTGCACCTCGGGTACGCGCTGGGCTCCCTGGTCACCGGCGCCTTCGGGACGGTGCCGGGGCTGCTCCTGCTGCCGTACCTGACCGACACGCTGGGCGTCGCGGCGGGCATGGCAGCCCTGCTGGTGCTGCTGCCGAAGGCCTGGGACGTGTTGGTCAACCCGGTCGCCGGGCGGATCTCCGACCGCACCCGGTCCCGCTGGGGGCCCCGCCGGCCGTACCTGCTCGCCGGCGGGCTGGCCCTGGCGGTGCTCTTCGCCTCGATCTTCGCCGCGCCCTTCGGGACCGGGCCGGCCGCCGGGGCGTACGTGGCGGTGGCGTTCCTGGCGACCGCGACGGCGTTCGCCTTCTTCCAGGTGCCGTACGTGGCGATGCCGGCCGAGCTGACCGCCGACCCGGCGGAGCGTACCCGGATGATGGGCTGGCGGATCGCGGTGCTGGCACTGGCCATCCTGGTCTCCGGGGCGGTGGCCCCGGCGGTGGTGACCGGCGGTGGCGGGGGCGTGCCGGGACACCGGTGGATGGGCCTGTTCGTCGCCGCGCTGATCGTGGCCGGCACGGTCGGGGCCTTCCTGGGCACCCGGACCGCGCCCGTCGGGATGGCCGGGGAGAGCGAGCCGAGCCTGCGCGCCCAGCTCGCGGTGGCCGCCGGCAACCGGCCATTCCGTGCGCTGCTGGTCTGCTTCGTGGTGCAGTCGGCCGGGGTGGCGACCGTGCTGGCCGGGGTGAAGTACTTCGCCGACCAGGTGCTGGCCGCTCCGGACACCGGCCCGACCCTGCTCTTCGCCTGCTTCGTCGGCCCGGCGCTGCTGGTCATGCCGCTCTGGACCCGGGTCGGCGCCCGGGCGGGGAAGCGCGCCGGCCTGGTCGCCGCCTCGCTGCTCTTCGCCGCCGGGGCGACCGCCCTGGTCGCCGCCCCGGCGCTGCCGGCCGCCGGGGTGTACGCGGTGGTCGCGCTGATCGGCGCCGGCTACGCCGGCCAGCAGGTCTTCGCCCTGGCCATGCTGCCGGACTGCATCGCCTACGACACCGCCCGCACCGGCCGCCGCCAGGCCGGCGTGTTCACCGGACTGTGGACGGCGGGGGAGACCTTCGGCCTCGCCCTCGGCCCCGGCATCTACGGCCTCGTCCTCCAGTTCTCCGGCTACGTCTCCTCGTCCACCGGGGTCGCGGCGGCCCAGCCGGCCACCGCCCGCCTCGGCGTCCTGCTCGGCTTCACCCTGCTGCCGGCCCTCCTGGTAGCCACCCCGGTGGTGCTGCTCCGCACCTACACCCTCCCTCCCACCCCCACCCCCCGCTCCGACGATCATGGAGTTGTGGTGGGGGAGGAAAGCCGCTGACCGCTACAAGAAGGGCGCCACAAGTCCATGATCGACGAAGAGTGGAGCGCGCTGCCTGAGCGCGGGGTGGCGGCGGGGCGGGTGCTGGACGAGATCCGCGCGCTGCGGGCCGGGGACCGGCCCACCCACGGCGGACGGCTGTTCGCGTACGTCTACGACCCGGGGGTGGGCGGGCTGGACGAGCTGGCGCGGGCCGCGTACGCGGAGAGCGCGCACGTCAACGGGCTCGACCCGACCGCCTTCCCGTCCCTGCTGGCGATGGAGAACGCGCTGGTCGGGGCGGCGGCCCGGCTGCTCGGCGGCGGGCCGGGCACGAGCGCGCCGGAGGCGGTCGGCAGCGTCACCGGCGGCGGCACCGAGTCGCTGATCCTGGCGGTCAAGGCGGCCCGGGACGCCCGGCCCGAGATCGCCGAGCCGCGGCTGGTGGTGCCGGCCAGCGGGCACGCCGCCTTCGCCAAGGCCGCGCACTACCTGCGGGTGGCGCTCGACCGGGTGCCGGTGGACCCGGCCACCCTGCGGCCGGCGGTGGCCGACGTGGCCGCCGCGATCCGCCCGGAGACGGTGCTGGTGGCCTGCTCCGCCCCGTCGTACGCGCACGGCGTGGTCGACCCGGTCGCGGAGATCGCGGCGGTGGCCGCCACCGCCGGGGTGCGCTGCCACGTGGACGCCTGCTTCGGCGGCTGGGCGCTGCCCTGGCTGCGTCGCCTCGGCGAGCCGGTGCCCCCGTTCGACTTCGCCGTCGACGGGGTCACCTCGATCTCCGTCGACCTGCACAAGTACGCGTACGCCCCGAAGGGAGTGTCGGTGCTGTTGCACCGGGATCCCGCGCTGCGCGCTCCGCAGTACTTCGGGTACGCCGACTGGCCCGGGTACACGATGGTCAACCCGGTGATCGCCTCCACCCGCTCCGGCGGCCCGATCGCCGGCGCGTACGCCACCCTGCGGCACCTGGGCGCGGACGGCTACCTGCGGCTGGCGGAGCGGACCCGGGACGCGGTGCGCGGGCTGGCCGCCGCGGTCCGCGCGGTCGACGGGCTGCGGCTGCTGGCCGAGCCGGAGTCGACGGTGGTCTGCTTCACCGCCGACGACCCCGACCTGGACCTGTTCGTGCTGGTCGACGAGCTGGCCGAGCGGGGCTGGCACACCCAGCCCCAGCTGTCGTACGCCGGGCTGCCGGCCAGCGTGCACCTGACCGTGACCGCGGCGGTGGCCCCCCGGGTGGCCGAGTTCGGCCCGGACCTGGCCGGCGCGGTCGCGGCGGCCCGGACGGCCGGGCCGGTGCGGCTGTCGGCGGAACTGCTGGCGCTGGCCGGGGCGCTGACCCCGGAGGCGCTCACCCCGGAGCTGGTCGCCGGGCTGGCCGCCGGCCTCGGCCTGGGCGGCGGCCCGGCGGGCGGGCCGCTGCCGGGGCGGATGGCGGTGGTGAACACGCTGCTCGACGCGGTTCCGGTGGCGGTGCGGGAACGGCTGCTGGTGGAGTTCGTCGGGTTGCTCCAGCGTCCGGCCTGGTGACGGCCGCCGCCGCGACGACGTCGCCCCGGCCGGAGCGGTTCCGGCCGGGGCGAGCGAGCACGGCGGCGGCGAGTCAGTTCGTGGTGCGGACGTCGGCCGCGTTGTCCAGCTGGGTGAGATCGGGCCAGCCCTTGTTCTGCGCGTCGTAGTGGTCGACCCGGACGGCCGTCGCGCCACCGTCGGACGTGGGCCCGTCGACCAGGAAGCGGAACGTCCAACTTCGGCGTTCCCCGGCGGGCAACCCGCCCGTCACGCAGTCGGCCCAGTACGGTCCCACCGCGGGCAGGTCGCGGCACTGCGCGAAGTCCCCGCCGGCCCGCTCGCCCAGCCGGCCCAGGCTGCTGAACCCCAGCTGCGGCACGTCGACCGGGCCCTTGTTCACCACGGTGAGGGTCAGCGAGCCGGTCCGCTTCCCCGCCGCGTCCGGCGTGCCGAGGACCAGCTCGCCGGCCGTCAGGGTCAGATCGGTGAGCCGCCCGTCCGGCCCGAAGGCCGTCGGCCCGCCCGTCTGGGTGAACCGGCCGCCCTGCCACCGGTACGTCCGCCACTGGTCCCGGGTCAGGTACGTCGGGACATCGCAGCAGGGTTGGATGTCGGCCACCCGCACCCGGACCGACCCGCCGCCGGTGACCTCGTACGCCAGGATGTCCCGCTGCCCCTCCCCGGTCCGGGCCACCCGGCCGAGGGTGACGATCCGGCCCGCGGTGTCCCGGTCGAAGGCCACCACCTGCTTCCCGACCGCCTCGCCGTACCGGCAGCCGACCAGGGCCACCGTCTCGTCGGCGCCGTCGGCGTCGACGTCGCCGTGGGCCAGCGAGACCAGGGCCGGCTCGCCGACGTCGTCGTCCGCCTTTCGCAGTCGGACCGCGCCGTCGGCCTGGCACTCGTCGGGGGACCAGGCCGGCAGGGTGACTTTCCCGGCGAGCAGTTGGGCCCGGCTGATCCGGCCGTCCGGCGCGGCCGGCGGCTCCGCGCCGGCGGACCCGGCCGGGGAGCCGGTGGGCGAGGAGGTTGGGGGCGCCGAGGACGGTGCCGTCGACGGGGACGGCGAGCCCGGGCCGGTCGGTGACGGCTCGACGGTCTGCGCGGGTCCCGGATCCGGCGGCCCGGGCTGCCGGTCCAGGGCGGCCCGGCCGGCGACCGGCACGGCCACCGCGAGCACCACGGCCGCGGCGGTGACGGCGATCGCCCGGTGCCGGCGCCGCCGGACGGTGGCCCGGGCGGCGTCCGGCCCGGCCGGCTGGACGGCCGGGACGAGCGCGTCGCGGTACGCGGTGAATTCGGCATCCACCAGCCGGTCCTCGTACTCAGTCACGGTTGTTCACCTCGCTCGTCGCGGCCAACTGGCTGGCCAGCGCCGCTCGTCCCCGGTGCAGCCAGGACTTGACGGTGCCCTCCGCCACGTCCTCCTGGGCCGCGATCTCGGTGATGGACAGGTCGGCCAGGTAGTGCAGCACCACCGCCCGGCGGTGGTTGGCGGGCAGCTGCGCCAGGGCCGCGTGCAGCGCCACCCGGTCCGGGTCGGGACCGGGCACATGCTCCAGCCGCTGCCCGTGCAGGAAGGACTGGGCGGTGCGGAGTCGGCGCCACCGGCTGGTGGCCAGGTTCCAGGCGACCCGGCGGACCCAGGCCACCGGATCGTCGTACCGGGACACCCGGGACCAGCGGGCGAACGCCCGGCAGAACGCCTCCTGCACCAGGTCCTGCGCCTGCGGCAGGTCACCGCAGTAGGCGGTCAACTGGATGGTCAGCGCTCGGAAGTGCGCGTGGTAGAGCTGGTCGAAGTCGACCGTCCCGGACCGCCCGTCGCCGTGCGGCCCGGCTGCGGCCGCACCGGGCGGAGGCTTGTCGAGCCTCGGTTCCCTGGTCACCGTCACCTGATCCTCCCCGTACGCCGCCCGCCCGCGCGGTTGACTCCGGTTACACGCCTCGATGCGGCCTCCGGTTGCGCCGGCCGGGGGTTTCTCGCTGTGGTTGACTGTGTCGGATCGGGGACAGCGGAAGGGGGCCGAGGTGCAGCTGCCGGCGGTGCTCGGCGAGCCGATCCGGTTCGTGCTCAACTGGGGCCGGCGCTACTCGCTGTGGGTGTTCAACTTCGGGTTGGCCTGCTGCGCCATCGAGTTCATCGCGACCAGCATGGGGCGGCACGACTTCATGCGCCTCGGCGTCATCCCGTTCGCGCACGGCCCCCGGCAGGCCGACCTGATGGTGGTCTCCGGCACGGTCACCGACAAGATGGCACCCGCGATCAAGCGGCTCTACGACCAGATGCCCGAGCCGAAGTACGTCATCTCCTTCGGCGCCTGCTCCAACTGCGGCGGCCCGTACTGGGACTCGTACTCGGTGACCAAGGGCGTCGACCAGCTCATCCCGGTCGACGTGTACGTGCCGGGCTGCCCGCCCCGCCCGGAGGCGCTGCTGCACGGCATCCTGCGCCTCCAGGAGAAGATCGCCGCCGAGCAGTCCGGCGTGGGCGGGGTGCCCCGCCCGGACCGGCTGGCCCCGCCGGTGGACCCGCCGGCCCCGCCGGCCCGCTCGGTCGACTCGCTGACCGCGCCCACGGTCCGTCCGCCCGCCGGCTGACCGCCGGCCCGCCTGGTGACCGCCTGCCGGCCGGCCACCCGGGGGGCCCGGCCGACTCGCCGTACCTGGTCGGACGGTCGGCGCAGAGCCACGGTGGCGGGCGGGCACTAGCCTGCCGACCATGAGCCGCTCCGGTGACCTGCGATCCACCCACATCGTCCGCGTCCTCGTCGACGAGTTCGGCGAGTCGATGGCGCAGGACCCGGCGGCGTTCCGGCGCAAGTTCCGCAAGATGGCCGCGTCGCCGTTCGCCTTCTACCGCGGCAGCGCGTCCCTGTTCTACGCCGACCAGCTGGGCGACTTCGCCGACGACCGCTACCTCGACGAGCGGACCAGCCGGGTCTGGATCCACGGCGACCTGCACGCGGAGAACTTCGGCACGTACATGAACGCCTCCGGGCAGCTGGTGTTCAACGTCAACGACTTCGACGAGGCGTACGTCGGGCCGTTCACCTGGGATGTCAAACGCTTCGTGGCCAGCGTGGCGCTGCTCGGCTACGCCAAGGCGCTGTCCGACGGGACGATCAGCGAGCTGGTGGCGACCTTCGCCCGGTCGTACCTGGCCGAGCTGCGGGGGATCGCGGCGGGCGGGGACGACGCGATCGGCTCGATCACCCTGGAGACCGCGGACGGGGTGCTGCTCCGGGTGCTCCAGCGGGCCCGGTTGAACACCCGGGTCGAGCTGCTCGCGGCGCAGACCACCATCGACGCGTACGACCGCCGGTTCTCCCAGCGCGACGGGGTGTACGAGGTCGACGCCGAGACCCGGGAGCGGGTCTGCGCCGCCTACCAGGCATATCTCGCCACCCGCCCGGAGACGGCCCGCCGGCTGCGGCCGGTCGAGGCGCAGGTCAAGGACGTGGTGATGCGCAAGGGGGTGGGCATCGGGTCGGCTGGGCTGCCGTCGTACAACCTGCTGCTGGAGGGGCACACCCAGGCGCTGGAGAACGACGTCATCCTCTACATGAAGCAGGCCCAGGTGCCCGCGGTGGCGCGGCACATCGACGACGAGCGGGTCCGGGGCTACTTCCGGCACCAGGGGCACCGCACGGCCGAGTCGCAGCGGGCGTTGCAGGCGTACGCCGACTCGTGGCTGGGCTTCACCGAGCTGGACGGGGTCGGCCAGCTCGTCGCCGAGGTCTCCCCGTACGCGGCCGACCTGGACTGGGCGGACGTGGACGAGCCGGCGGAGCTGGCCGGCGTGCTCTCCCAGCTGGGCCGGGCGGTGGCCCGGATGCACTCGGTGGCCGACGACGAGTCCAGCCACGACCTGGTCGACTACTCGACCGAGGAGTCGATCGTGGCCGCGGTCGGGGCCGACGACGAGCGTTTCGTGACTCTGCTGGTCGACTTCGCGCACGGGTACGGGGCGCAGACCCGGCACGACCACCAGCTCTTCGTGGACCTGTTCCGCAACGGGCAGCTGCCCGGAATCTGAGCGGCCCGTCAGAGGGTGAAGTCCAGCACCACCTTGATGTCGTCCGGCTGGTGGGCGTACGCCTCGGGGTATGCCTCCACCGGCACCCGGCGGGTGATCAGCGAACCCAGCCAGTCCTGGTCGGCGCGGGCCAGCGCCTCGGCGGCCAGGTCCCAGTGCCGGCGGTTGGCGTTCACCGAGCCGAAGACCACGTTGTTCTCCAGCACCAGCTCCCGGTTGAGCGCCCCGGCGTCGAAGTCGATGCTCCGCCCGCCGCTGGAGACTCCGGTCAGGCAGACCACCCCGGCCGGGCCCGCCTTGCACATGGCGTCCAGCACCACCACCGGCGCGCCGGTGCACTCCACCACGATGTCCGGCTCGAAATCCAACTCGCCGACGGTCCCCGTGTGGTACGTCGCGCCGAGCGCCCGCACCAGGTCCGGTTTCGGGCCGGTGGTGTTCCGGTCCAGCACGTGCACGGCGAGCCCGCGCTGGACGGCCAGCAGCGCCGCCAGCAGCCCGATCGGCCCGGCGCCGGTGACCAGGACGAGCTGCGGCTGCCACTCGGCCCGGCCGCCGATCCGCTCGATGTGGTCCCACGCCTTCGCCACCACGCTCGCCGGCTCCAGCAGCATGCCGACCGGGGCCAGGACCGGGTCCAGGCCGACGGCGAACTTCGGCTGCAACCGCCAGCGGTCCCGGGCGAAGCCGGGCAGCGCCTTGATCCCGTGCTCGGTGTACTGCCCGTTGCGGCACATGTCCCACTCGCCGACCGCGCAGTTGGCGCACGGCACCGGGTCCGGATGCCGGACGATGCCGGCGACCAGGTCACCGCGTTGCAGCGTGCCGCTCGGGTCCTCGATCACCCGGCCGAGCGCCTCGTGCCCGAGGACCAGGGTGTCCCCGCCGGGCGGCGCCTCGCCGTAGTGGCCCTCGATGATCTCGTGGTCGGTGCCGCAGATGCCCACGGCGAGCGCCTCGACCAGGATGCCGCCCTCCTCGGTCGGCGGCTCCGGGTGGTCCCGGGTCAGGCGCAGCGAGCCGGGGACACCGGGGGTCACAGTCACAGCGCGCACGATGCTCATCTTCCCCCGCCCACCGGCCGCCCGCCGGAAAAGCCCGCGAAAGCTCGTTTGTCAGGAGGGGCCCCTCCTTGCACCCTCGGGCGCCGGCCGGGGCGGCGCGCGGGTCGGTCGGGCGGGTGCGGGCCATAGGATCAGCGGCATGACTCCCGAAGAGGTCGGCCGCCGGCTGGCGACGCTGCTCGGGCCCGTCGAGCTCACCCCGTCGGTCTCCGGCGGGCAGTCGTACGCCCGGGCCACCGTCGATGTACCCCCGGCGAGCTGGCGGGACGCGCTCCGTGCGGCCCGGGACGACGCCGAGCTGGGCTGCGACTTCTTCGACTGGCTGTCGGCGGTGGACGAGCTGACCGACGGCTTCGACGTGGTGGCCCACCTGTGGTCGACCACCCACCGGCACGGGCTGCTGATCCGCACCCGGATTCCCCGGGACACCCCGGTGGTTTCCTCGGTGGTCGACCTCTATCCCGGTGCGGCCTGGCACGAGCGCGAGACGCACGAGATGTTCGGGATCGACTTCACCGGCCACGGCGAGCTGCGGCCGCTGCTGCTGCCCCCCGAGTTCGAGGGGCATCCGCTGCGCAAGGAGTTCGTACTCGCCTCCCGGGTGGCCAAGCCGTGGCCCGGGGCTAAGGAGCCGGGCGAGTCCGAGGCCGGTGGCGGGCGTCGGCCGATCCGCCCGCCGGGCGTGCCCGCACCGGGGGAGTGGGGCACCACGCCCACGCCGGCCGGGGCCGGTGGCGCCGGCGAGGGGCCGCGCGGCGGCACGCCGGCCCGCCCGGCCCGGGAGCGCCCCGCCCGGCCCGCGCCGGGCGCCCGTGGCCTGCGTACGCCCCGGCCTGCCGGCGGGGCGACGACCGGCGCGGCCCCGGGACCGGCCTCGGCCGGCGCCCCTGACCCGACGGCCACCGACGCGGCCCCGCCCGCGACCAGTGCTCCTGACTCCGCGCCCACCGACGCGGCGGGTCCGCTGCCCGGCGCCACCGGTGGCCCCGGGGACGGGCCGGCCCGGTCCGGTCCGCCGGCCGACCGGCCGTCGGCGCGCGGGCCGGCCGCCACCGAGCGGGCCGACCACGAGGGAGGAACGGACTGATGCCGACCTGGTTGGAGCTGGTGATCCGGGTCGGTGGCGTGCTCGTCGCCTTCCTCACCCTGCCGCTGATCGTCGGCCAGGCCGAGCACAAGGTGATGGCCCACATGCAGGGCCGGCTCGGCCCGATGTACGCGGGCGGCTTCCACGGCTGGGCCCAGCTGGTCGCCGACGGGGTCAAGTTCGTGCAGAAGGAGGACGTCACCCCACGGGAGGCGGACCGGGCGGTGTTCCGGCTGGCCCCGGTGGTGGCCCTGGTGCCCTACCTGCTGGCCCTGCTGGTGATCCCGCTCGGCCCGAACGACCTGGTCGGCCAGCCGCTGGACATCGGCCTGTTCTTCGTGCTGGCGGTGGTCGGCGTGGGCGTGGTGGCGGTGCTGATGTCGGCCTGGGCGTCGGCCAACAAGTACAGCCTGCTCGGCGGCCTGCGCGGCGCGGCCCAACTGCTCGGGTACGAGCTGCCGCTGGTGCTGGCCGCCGCGTCGGTCGCGATGGCGGCCGGCACGCTCAGCCTGCCCGGCATCGTCGAGGCGTGGCGGCCGTGGTGGCTGCTCTGGCAGGCGCCCGCGATGATCGTGTTCTTCCTGGCCGGGCTGGCCGAGATCCGCCGGCCGCCGTTCGACATGCCGATCGCCGACTCCGAGCTGGTCTTCGGCTACCTGACCGAGTACACCGGCCTGCGCTTCGCGTTCTTCCTGCTCGCCGAGTACGTCGGCATCGTGGTGATCGCCGCGCTGACCACCGTGCTCTTCCTCGGCGGCTGGCAGGGGCCGTTCGCCGACGCCCAGCTCGGCTGGCTCTGGACGCTGCTCAAGGTCTTCGCCGTCTCGTTCGTGATCATCTGGCTGCGGGTGAGCTACCCGCGGCTGCGGGAGGACCAGCTCCAGCGGCTCTGCTGGCTGGTGCTGGTCCCGGTCTCCCTCGGCCAGCTCGTCCTCACCGCCGGCGTCCGGCTGGCGCTGTGAGGAGGGGCCCCTTGTTAACGCCTGCGGTATGGGCGGGGCCCCCGGTCAACACCGCGCTCAGCCCAGCGGGGTGTGCGCGGGGTCGACGCGCTCGGCCGGCGGGGGAGGTGGCGGCGGCGTGCCGTCGCCGAAGGGGCGTCCGCCCAACTCCTCCCGCCCGTGCGGGGTGAGCCAGTTGGACAGGTCGGGCCCGAGCGGGACCACGCCGGTCGGGTTGATGTCCCGGTGCACCTCGTAGTAGTGCCGCTTGATGTGGTCGAAGTCGACGGTGTCGCCGAAGCCGGGCGTGGTGAACAGGTCCCGGGCGTACGCCCAGAGCACCGGCATCTCGGACAGCTTCTGCCGGTTGCACTTGAAGTGCCCGTGGTAGACCGGGTCGAAGCGGACCAGGGTGGTGAACAGCCGTACGTCCGCCTCGGTGATCGTGTCGCCGACCAGGTACCGCTGCCCGGCCAGCCGCTCGGTCAGCCAGTCCAGCCGGTCGAAGAGCCGGTGGTACGCCCGCTCGTACGCCTCCTGGCTGCCGGCGAAGCCGCACCGGTACACGCCGTTGTTGACGTCCGCGAAGACCACCGCATTGACCTCGTCGATCTCGCTGCGCAGCGGCTCCGGGTAGAGCTGCGGCGCGCCCGGGCGGTGGTACGCCGTCCATTCGGTGGACAGGTCCAGGCTCATCTGCGCGTAGTCGTTGGTGACCACCTGTCCGGTCGGCACGTCCACGATCGCCGGCACGGTGATGCCGCGCTCGTAGCCGGGGAACCGCTTGAAGTACGCCTCCTGGATCCGCTCGATGCCGAGCACCGGGTCCCGCCCGCCCGGGTCCAGGTCGAACGTCCAGCTCCGGGCGTCGTGGGTGGGGCCGGCGACGGCCATCGAGAGGGCGTCCTCCAGGCCGAGCAGGCGCCGGACGATGATCAACCGGTTGGCCCAGGGGCAGGCCCGGCTGACCGCGAGCCGGTACCGGCCCGGCTCGACCGGCCACCCGTTCCGCCCGTCGGCGGTGATCCGGGTCGCGATGTAGCGCTGGTCCCGGGTGAACTCGCCGCCCGGCTCGACGTACTTGCCACCTGTCTGCTCGGCCACGCCGCCCCCTCGAAGGTCCCGTCGTCGGTCTCCGCCCCATCTTGGCCGATCTCCGCCCGGCCGGCCCGCCGAGCGCCGGTTACGCTGCCCGGATGATCGACGTGGAGGCGGCGGCCCGCCGGTTCGTCGCGGACGTGTGGAACGGCGGGCGGGAGGAATCGGCGTACGAGCTGGTCGCCGCCGGCTGCCCGGGGCTGGGCGGGACCGGGCCGGTGGCGACGCTGGCCTGGCACCGGGACCGGCGGGCGGCCTTCCCCGACCTGCGCTACAAGATCGTCGACCTGGTGGCGGCCGGTGACCGGGTGGCGGTGCGCTGGCGGGCCGCCGGCACCCAGGCCGGGCAGTTCGGCCCGGTGCCGCCGACCGGCCGGGTGGCCAGCTACTCGGGGGCGACGTTCCTGCGGTTCGACCCGGACGGGCGAATCGCCGACGTGTGGAGCGTCAACGAGCTGTTCCAGACCCTCCAGCAGCTCGGCGTGGAGATGCTTCCTCCGGTCACCGGCCCCGGGGCGTGATCCGGGCCCGTTCGGTGCGCCCTTCTCCCCGGTTGGCGCGGTATCGCCGCAAAGCGCAGGGTGGTGGTCGCGCGCGCCGTGGGCACAGGGCAGGATGAGCGGCATGAGCGAGCGCAGCGGCACGAGCGAGCGCAGCGGCATTCCCGGCGAGGGGCTGGTGAAGGGGCTGGCGGTCACGCTGAAGACGATGACCCGCCGCTCGACCACCCAGCAGTACCCGGACGTGGCCCCCGAGCTGCCGCCTAGGTCCCGCGGCGTGATCGCGCTGCTGGAGGAGAACTGCACCGTCTGCATGCTCTGCGCCCGGGAGTGCCCCGACTGGTGCATCTACATCGACTCCCACAAGGAGGAGATGGCGGTGCCCGGCGCGGCCCGCCCCCGGCAGCGCAACGTGCTCGACCGCTTCGACATCGACTTCTCGCTCTGCATGTACTGCGGCATCTGCATCGAGGTCTGCCCGTTCGACGCGCTCTACTGGTCACCCGAGTTCGAGTACGCCGAGTACGACATCAAGGATCTGCTGCACGACAAGGAGCACCTGGGCGAGTGGATGGGGACCGTCCCGCCACCGCCGGCGCACGACCCGAACGGCGAGCCTGCCAAGGAGGTGTCCGTCGCGGCACGCAAGGCCGCATCGCCGGCGGCCCGGCCGGCCGTACCCCCGGCGGGCGAGGGCGAGGGCGGGGCCTGATGACCGCCGCGGACGTGCTGCTGCTCGCCCTCGGCGCGGTGGCGGTCGGCGCGGGCCTGCTGGTGGTGGCCACCCGGCACCTGGTCCGGGCCGGCCTGCACCTGGTGGTCTGCCTGGGCGCGCTGGCCGGCATGTATCTGGTGCTCACCGCCGAGCTGGTCGCCTGGGTGCAGGTGCTGATCTACGTCGGTGCGGTGGTGGTCCTGCTGCTCTTCGCGGTGATGCTCACCCGCGCGCCCATCGGCGCCTCCGCCGACCTGGACCGGCCCGGCTGGCCCGCCGCGCTGGTCGGTGGCGGTGCCGGGCTCGGCCTGGCCGCGCTGCTGGTGGACGCGTTCCGCTGGTCCCGGGTGGACCTGCCGGCGGCGGGCACCGCCGAGCGCCTCGGCGAGCAGGTCTTCCGCTCCTGGGTGCTGCCGTTCGAGGTGCTCTCGGTGCTGCTGCTGGCCGCCCTGGTCGGCGCGGTGGTGCTGGCCCGGCCGGAGATCGGCCGCCGGCCCGGCGCCGACGGCACCCCGCCCGCGCCGGGCCGCCGCACGCCGCCGGCCCTGCCCCGGGCCGACGAGGGCGGCCGCCGGTGAGGCCGGTCATCCCGTACGTCACCGCCGCGCTGCTGTTCGGCCTCGGCGCGTACGGCGTGCTGCGCCGGCGCAACGCCGTGCTGGTGCTGATGGCGGTCGAGTTGATGCTCAACGCGGTCAACCTGATCCTGGTCACCGCCGACACCACGGTCCGGGCCCAGCTCCCGCACGCCGGGCAGGTCTTCGCGCTCTTCGTGATCGTGCTGGCCGCCGCCGAGGTCGGGGTGGGCCTGGCGATCGTGCTCCAGCTCTACCGGCTGCGGTCCAGCGTGGTGGTCGACGAGGTGCCGCTCGACGAGGCCGCCGTCGAGCCGGTGCCGGCCACCGTGGAGGGGGACCGGTGACCGGGCTGCTGGGCGCCGCGCTGCCGGCCGTACCCTTGCTCGCCGGCCTGCTCGGCCTGCTGCTGCCGCCGTCACCGCGCGGCGCGGCCACCGGCGAGGGAGCGGCCCGCCGGCTGGCGATCGGGCTCGGCGTGGCCGGCGCGGCCGGCGCGCTGCTCGTCGCGGCGCTGCTGGCGCTGCGGGTCGGCGCCCCGGTCGAGACGTCCGCCACCTGGATCGACCTCGGCGGCCTGCGGGTGACCCTGGGGGTACGCCTCGACGGCGCGGCCGCCGTGGTCGCGGTCGCGGTGAGCGCGGTGGCCCTGGCCGTGCAGGTCTACTCGGTCGGCTACCTG
Source organism: Micromonospora sp. NPDC050686 (assembly GCF_040654475.1). Taxonomy (NCBI): domain Bacteria; kingdom Bacillati; phylum Actinomycetota; class Actinomycetes; order Micromonosporales; family Micromonosporaceae; genus Micromonospora; species Micromonospora sp. NPDC050686. Next base: position 10,250 of record NZ_JBFAID010000055.1, on the reverse strand, counting down.
CGGCGCGGCCCGCACGACGACGTCGAGGTGGACCACCGCTACCCGCCGTACGCGGCCCAGATCAGTCTCTTCACCGCGGCGATGCTGACCGTGGTGGTCGCCGGGGACCTGATCCTGCTGCTGGTCGGCTGGGAGGTGATGGGCCTCTGCTCGTACCTGCTCATCGCGCACGACCGGCGGCTGCCCGAGGCGCCCGCCGCGGCGGTGAAGGCGTTCCTGGTCACCCGGGTGGGTGACGTCGGCTTCCTGCTCGGCATCGCCCTGCTCGGCGTGTCGGCGGGCAGCTTCCGGATCGCCGACGTGTTGGCGCACGACTACCCCACCGGCACCCTCACCGCCGCCTGCCTGCTCCTGCTGGCCGGGGTGGCCGGCAAGAGCGCCCAGTTCCCGCTGCACACCTGGCTGCCGGACGCGATGGCCGGCCCGACCCCGATCTCCGCGCTGATCCACGCCGCCACCATGGTCGCCGCCGGCGTGTACGCGGTCACCCGGCTCTTCCCGCTCTTCGCCGCCGCCCCGGTGGCGCTGACCGTGCTCGGGGTGCTGGCCGCGATCACCATCCTGCTCGGGGCGTTCGCCGCCACCGCCCAGGACGACCTCAAACGGGTGCTGGCCTGGTCCACGGTCTCCCAGATCGGGTACATGACCGGCGCGCTGGCGGTCGGCTCGCCCAGTGCGGCCCTGTTCCACCTGCTCACCCACGCCGCGTTCAAGGCGCTGCTGTTCCTGGCCGCCGGCGCGGTCATCCACGCCGTGGGCACCACGCTGATGTCCCGGATGGGCGGGCTGCGGGCCGCCATGCCGGTCACCTTCTGGTGCACGCTGATCGGGCTCGGGGCGCTCGTCGGGGTGCCGCCGCTGTCCGGCTTCTGGAGCAAGGAGGGCGTGCTCGCCGCCGCCGAGGCCGCCGCGCTGGACGGCGCCGGGCCGACCCCGTCCTGGCTGGGCTGGCTGGTCTGGCTGGCCGGGCTGCTCGGCGTCGCCGTCACCGCCTGGTACGCGACCCGCCTGCTGCTGCGTACCTTCTTCGGCGCCACCCGCATCCCGCTGGCCCACCCGCACGATCCGCCGGCGGTGCTGCGCTGGCCGGTGCTGCTGCTGGCCGTGCCCGCCGCGCTGCTCGGCCTCGCCGGGTTCGTCCAGCCGTTCGCGCACCGCCTGCGCTACCCGGCGGAGCCGGCGCTGCCGCCGGGTGAGCTGGCGCTCGTGCACCTCGCCCCGGCGGTGCTGCTGCCGCTGGCGCTGCTGGCCGTCGGGGTCGGGCTGGCCTGGGCCGGCTGGCGCCGGGACCCGGCCGCCGACCCGGCCCGCTTCCTGGGCCCGCTGCGGCCGGTCTTCGCCCGGGCGTTCCGGCTCGACGACGTCCAGCACGCCCTGGTCGTACGCCCCGTCACCGCGCTGGCCGCGGTGAGCCGCCACGGTGACGAGCGGATCGTGGACGGGGCGGTCGAGGGCAGCGGGCGGGGCGCGTACCGGCTCGGCGGCGGGCTGGCCGCGCTGCACCGGGCCGCGCTGCCCCGGGCGGCGACCGCCGTGCTGGCCGGCGCGTTGCTGATCGGCGTGGCCGCCGTCCTGATCGGAGGCTGGTCCTCATGACCTTCGGACAGTTCCTGCTGGTCTCGCTGCTGGCGCTGCCGGCGCTGGGCGCGCTGGCGGTGGCCGCCACCCCCGGCGACCGGGCCGCCCGCGCGGTCGGCACCGCCGTCGCCGCGCTGGCCCTGGTGCCGGCGGTGCTGCTGGTCACCGGCGACCACGGCTGGTTCGGCTACGGGCCGCGGCCCGCCGTGCAGCCCTGGCACCAGCTCGACCTGCCCTGGGTGCCGGGGTTGGAGCTGCGCTTCCACCTGGGGGTGGACGGCATCTCCTGGCCGCTGGTGGTGCTCACCGCGCTGCTCACCCTGCTCTGCTGCGGGTACACGCTGTGGCGGGTGCCCGAGGGCGCCGGCGGCGGGAAGGCCCTGGTCGCGCTGCTGCTGGTGGTCGAGGTCGGCATCCTGGGCACCTTCCTCGCCCTGGACCTGGTGCTGTTCTTCCTCTTCTTCGAGGTCGTCCTGCTCCCGATGTACGCGGTCATCGCCGGCTGGGGCGGCCCGGACCGGCGCCGCGCGGCCCGCAAGTTCGCGCTCTACACCCTCTTCGGCTCGGTGCTGTTACTGGTCGGCGTGTACGTGGTGGTGGCCGCCGCCGGCACCGCCGACCTGGTGGCGCTGACCGGCGGGTCCGGCCTGTCCCGGGGCACCCAGCTGGCGGCGTTCACCCTGCTGGCGCTCGCCTTCGCGGTGAAGAGCCCGCTCTGGCCGCTGCATTCCTGGCTGCCCGACGCGCACACCCAGGCGCCCACCGTGGGCAGCGTGATCCTGGCCGGGGTGCTGCTCAAGATGGGCACGTACGGCCTGATCCGGGTGGCGGTCGGGGTGGCGCCGGAGGGGGCCCGTTGGGCCGCCCCGGTGCTCGGCGTGCTCGCCGTCGCCGCGATCATCGTCGGCTCGCTGGTCTGCCTGGCCCAGGACGAGCTGAAGCGGCTGATCGCGTACTCCAGCGTCGGGCACATGGGCTTCGTGCTGCTCGGGGTGGCCACGCTGACCGCCACCGGCATCCAGGCGGCGCTGATCGGCAACGTGGCGCACGGGGTGATCACCGGCCTGCTGTTCTTCCTGGCGGGCGCGGTCAAGGACCGGGCGCACACCGGCGCGCTCGCCGAGCTGTCCGGGCTGCGGGAGACCGCGCCCCGGCTCGCCGGCCTGCTCGGCTTCGCCGCGGTGGCCTCGCTCGGGCTGCCCGGGCTGGCCGGTTTCTGGGGGGAGGCGTTCGCCGTGGTGGCGGCCGTCCAGCGGGGCGGGCCGCTCTGGACCACGCTGGCGGTGCTGGCCGCGATCGGCGGGGCGCTGACCGCCGCGTACTTCCTGCGGCTGCTGCGCCGGGTCACCCACGGCCGGCCCAGCCCGGCGGTGGGGCGGATCGGGCCCGGGGTGGCGGTGGCCGAGCTGACCGCCTGGGCGCCGCTGGTGCTGCTCGCGCTGGTGGTCGGCCTGGTGCCGGCCCTGGTGCTCGGCTACGCGTCCGGACCGGTGAACGCCCTGCTGGGAGTGGTCCGGTGAGCGCGAACGAAGGCAGGCTCCCATGAGTGTGGTGCAGAGCGTCGACAACGTGGCGCTGCTGTCGGCGTACCTGGCCGCCGGCACCGCCGTACTCGTGCTGCTGGCCGACCTGGTGCTGGCCCGCGCGGGTGTCACGGTGGCGGTGGCCGCCGGGGGCGCCGCCGCGACCGCCGTCGGCGCGGCGCTGGTCGGCGCGGGTCAGACCCGGCGGACGTTCTGCGTGGGCGCCGACTGCTCCTGGGTGTACGACGACCGGGCGGCCCTGGTCGGGGCGCTGTTCGCGCTGCTCACCCTCGGCGTGCTGGCGATCTCCGGCCCGCTGCTGCGGGCCGGCGAGACGCCGGTGGGGGAATACTGCTTCCTGCTCGCCTGTTCGCTGACCGGCGGGGTGGTGCTGGGCGCGGCGGGGGATCTGATCACTCTGATCGTGGCCCTGGAGACGCTGACCCTGCCGCTGTACGTGCTGGTCGGGTTGCGCCGGGGCAGCGTGGCCGGCGCCGAGGCGGCGGTCACCTTCTTCGTGGTGAGCGTGGTGGCGACGACGCTCACCCTGCTCGGCGCGGCCCTGCTCTACGCGGTGACCGGCGGGCTGCACCTGGGCCGGATCGGCGCGCTGTTCGGCGAGCGCCCGGAGCTGCTGGACGTGCCGCTGACCACGGCGGCGGTGGCGCTGGTGGTGCTCGGGCTGGCCTTCAAGGTGGCGGCGGTGCCGTTCCACGCCTGGGCGCCGGCCACCTACGACGGCGCCCCGCTGCCGGTCGCGGCCTACCTGTCCACCGCGTCGAAGCTGGGCGGGGTGGTCGCCCTGCTGGCGGTGACCGGGTTGGCGTTGCCGGCGGCGGTCACCGGGCCGGTGCTGGCCGTGCTGGCCGTGCTGACCATGACGGTGGGCAACCTGGTGGCGCTGCGCCAGCGGCGTACCGTCCGGCTGCTGGCCTGGTCGTCGGTGGCCCAGGCCGGTTACATCCTGGCCCCGCTGGGCGCGCTGGCGCTGGCCGCCGGGCGCACCGACGAGGCGCGGGCCGGGGCGTACGCCGCCGCCGTCGCGTACACGATCTTCTTCGTGCTGCTGGAGCTGGCGGCCTTCGCGGCGGTGGTGGCGCTGCGCCCGGCGGGTGCGGACGGCGGCACGCTCGACGAGCTGCGCGGCGCGGCCCGCCGCCACCCCTGGGTGGGCGGGGCGCTGGCGCTGGCCCTGGTCGGGTTGGCCGGGTTGCCGCCCGGCCTGGCCGGGCTGTTCGCCAAGGTCACCGTCGTCCGGTCGTTGCTGGACGGCGGGGCCGGCTGGCTGGCTTTGGTGGTGGCCGTCAACGCCGTCATCGGGCTGGCCTACTACCTGCGGTTCGCGGCGGTCCTGTGGGCTCCGGGCACCGGCCCGGCCCCCACCCGCCCGGCCCGTACCGTGGTCGCCGCGCTGGCGGTGGCCACCGCGGTGGCCGTGGCGGTCGGCTTCGCCCCGCAGGTGGTGCTGGATCTCGCCGTCCGCTGACGGTCTGTCCCGACTCCTCCCCGCTGTCCGGTTCCTACAGCGGGTTCACAGGATTCCCCAGTCAGCTTTCAGCCATGAGCAGGATGGTTGGCGGGTACCGGGTTGTTGAACCGGTCGGCGGACCCTGCGATCCGCGCACCGAAGGAGCCATCGTGCATCACAACCGTCTGAAGACCGCAGCGCTGCTCGGCCTCCTGACCTCGCTGATCCTCGCGGTCGGCTACTGGTTCGGCGGCAGTGGCGGCCTGGTCGTCGCCGTCGTCGTCTCGTTGCTGATGAACGGCGTCACCTACTTCTACTCCGACAAGCTCGCCCTGCGCTCGATGCGGGCGCAACCGGTCAGCGAGGCCCAGTTCCCCGAGCTGTACCGGATGGTGCGTGAGCTCTCCACCGAGGCCGGCCAGCCGATGCCGCGCCTCTACGTCAGCCCGACCGCACAGCCCAACGCGTTCGCCACCGGCCGCAACCCGCAACACGCGGCGGTCTGCGTCACGCAGGGCATCGTCGAGGTCCTCGACTACCGGGAGCTGCGCGGCGTGATCGGGCACGAGCTGTCCCACGTCTACAACCGGGACATCCTGATCTCCAGCGTGGCGGCCGGCCTGGCCGGCATCATCACCATGCTGGCGAACATCGCCTGGTTCATCCCGCTGGGCTCCTCCGACGACGAGGACGGACCGAACCCGGCGGTGCTGCTGCTCACCCTGATCCTCGGCCCGATCGCGGCGACGCTGATCCAGCTGGCGATCAGCCGCAGCCGCGAGTTCCAGGCCGATCAGTCCGGTGCCGAGCTGAGCCGGGACCCGCTGGCGCTGGCCAGCGCCCTGCGCAAGATCCACATGGGTACGCAGACCCGCCCGCTGCCGCCGCAGGGACAGCTCACCAGCACCGCGCACCTGATGATCGACAACCCGTTCAAGCGGGGCGGCGGCATCGCCGCGATGTTCGCCACCCACCCGCCGATGGAGCAGCGGGTGGCCCGGCTGGAGCGGATGGCCGCCAGCAGCGGCCCGGTGCAGTTCCAGCGCTGACCCACCGGGCACGGGCCCCGGCCGCCGCGGACGCGGTGACCGGGGCTCAGCCCTGCTTCTGGCAGAGCCGCTGCGGGGTGAACGGTGGCCCGGGCGATACCTTCCCCCGCCAGACCGGGTTGATGGCGGGGGCCAGACCGGGGGCCTGCCAGGCCGCGCCGACCAACTGGTAGAGGCTGTACTCCCGGCGTGGCGCGTTGATGTGCTCGCCGGCGAGGAAGTCGACCAGCCGGTCGTTGACGACGTCCCGGCTGAGCAGGCCGCCGTGCAGCGAGGGCACCTCGAACACCGGGATGTTCGCGAACGGGCCGGGCGGCAGTTCGGCTGCCGTGACCGTCGGCAGGAAGGCGATGGCCCGGACGTTGGGAATCGTGCACATCGCCTCGAACCGGTAAAACGGCCCCTCGTCCTGCAGCGAGCGGATGAACGGCTCGTCCGGACTGTCCGCACCACCGGTGACGAGGTTCACCGCGGCGAAGATGCCACGGAGCTGCCAGCCGGCCGCCAGCCCCCAGCCACGGTCCGCGTCCGGCGGCGGGTAGTAGACGCGGGCGGCGCGGACCAGCGGGCTGAACATCAGCAGGGCCCGGACCGGGGTGTTCGGACGGTTGCGCAGGTAGGTCCGCGCCACCATCGCCCCCTCGCTCTCGCCGAGCAGCGCCACCGGCCGGCGGGTCCGGGCGTGCAGCGCGTCCACCTGCCGGGACAGCAGGTCGGCGCTGGACTCCAACGACTGGTGGGTGTTGAGCGTGTCGTACGGCCGGGGTTGCCCGGCGTCGTCCAGGCCGGCGTAGGAGAACTGCTGCACCGCCGGGTCGACGGCCGGCACGCCGTCGTACGCCGAGTTGTGCCCGCCCAACACGATCACCGCGTACGGGACCGACGGCGGCAGCCGCGCGGTGAGCACCGGCGGCCGGAAGTTGTTCCGCTGCCGGGCGCCGCCCGAGGTCACCCCCTGCATCACCAGCGGGGTGACCAGCGCGATCACGATGGCGATCGGGGCCACCGGCACCCGCCGCCACCGGACCCGGGCCGGGTGGACGGCCGCCCGCACCGACCGGTTCCACAGCAGGCCGTTGACCGCCCCGCAGGCGGCCGCGATCAACACCGTCCACCAGCCGGGCACCCGCCAGACGATCGCCCCGGCGAAGGTGATCACCACGAAGTCGAGCAGTGACCAGCCGACCAGCGCCGCCGACGGCAGGCCACGCCACCAGCCCGGGCCGACCGCCGCCCGTTGCAGGAACGGCGCGAGCAGCAGCATCGGCCCCACCGAGGCGAAGACGAACCAGGACAGCGACACCACCCCGGCGGCCACGGCCAGCGCCGCGAACGGGCTGACGATCGCTGCGGTCATCGCCGCGACGCCGAGGTTGCGCAGCAGGATGCGCCGGAAGCCGGGATGGGGTACGGCGCCGGGCCAGGCGAGGCTCACCAGGGCGCCGGAGAGCAGCCCGCGCAGCCCGACGGCGAGGACCAGCCCGCCCAGGTACGTCGCCCACGAGTTGTGGTAGACCAGCAGCCACCGCATGTCGTTGTACGAGTCGTACGGCCAGACGGCCGAGGCCTGCGGCGAGAGGCCCTCCGCCCCCATGAAGTTCACGGCCACGAAGAGCACGGCCTGCAGGGTCGGGAAAGCGGCAGCGAGCCCGAGCAGCCCGAGGAATCTGCCCCTCTGGTGACGCACCATCTCCTCCTCGGCCACCGCGACCCCTGCCATTCGACTCTTCCCTGATCACCCCTGGTGCCGGGACGGAACGCCGGAAATGCCGGGTGCTGTCCCGGTGGTGACTCGCGCCGCAGACCGTTCCACCCGAGGCACCGTCGGCGTTAGGGTCGAAACCTCTCTCACCCATTACATCGGAGGTCGACGGTGGCCGGACTGCGCCAGTACGCGGGCGTCTGGCGGATCCCCGGAGCCCCGCTGCTGCTGATCCTCGGCATCGTCGGGCGGCTCGGGATCGGCATGACACCGCTGGCGCTGCTGCTGGTCGTGCAGCAGGTCACCGGCCGGTACTCGCTGGCCGCCGTCGCCGGTGGCATCTACGCCCTGTCCGGCGCCGCACTCAGCCCGATCGCCGGACGCATCGCCGACCGGGCCGGCCCCACCCCGGTGCTGCTGACCACCGCCGTCGCCCACCCGCTGGCCCTGTTCGGGCTGCTCTGGGCGAGCCGCGCCGAGGCGGGCAGCCTGGCGCTGATCTACCTCGCCGCCGGTGTCGCCGGCGCCACGTACCCGCCGCTGACCGCCGCGATCCGCGGCGCCTGGAACGACCTCACCGGCCCCGCCACCGGCCGCTACCAGCTCCGCAACACCGCGCTCGCCGCCGAGACCTCGCTCTTCGAGGTCGTCTTCGTGCTCGGCCCGCTGCTGGTCGCCGGCTTCGTGCTGGTCGCCGACGCCGCCGCCGCGCTGATCGGCTCCGCCGTGGTCACCCTGGTGGGCACCGTCGCAGTGGCCCTCGGCCGGGTGATGCGGGGCTGGCGACCGCACCCCCGGGAGCAGCACACCCGCGGGCTGGGGCCGCTCGGACTGGGCGGCTTCCCCGCCCTGCTGATCTGCGTGGCCGGCCTGGGCATCGCGTTCGGCGCCGCCGGAGTCATCGTGCCCGCCTACGCCGCCGGGCAACCGACGGACGACCCGGAGAGCCTGGCCGGCCTGCTGCTCGCCGTCTGGGGGGTGGGCAGCGCGATCGGTGGTTTCTGGTTCGGTGTACGCCGGCCGGCGCCGAACATGACCCGCCAGTTCGCCTGGCTGCTCGCCGCCGTCGCCACCAGCCTCGCCGTGTTCGCGCTGATGCCCGGCCCGCTGGCGCTGGGCGCGGCGCTGACGGTCGGCGGGGCCACCATCGCCCCCGCGCTCACCCTGGAGAACACCCTCGTCGGCCGGATCACCCCGGCCAGCATGCTGAACGAGGCGTACACCTGGGTGGTCACCACCTCGATCGGGGCGAGCGCGGCCGGCGGCGCGGTGGCCGGCCTGATCGTCGACCACGCGGGCGGCGTGCCCTGGGCGTTCGTCTTCGCCGGCGGCGCGGTGGCGGTCGGCGCGGTGGTGGCCGCGCTGCCCGCCGGCCCGATCGCCCGGGCCGAGGCGGCGGCGCTCCGCGCCGAGCAGCCGGTCACCGTCTGATCCACGCGTCGAGCGGCCACCCGGGAACGGGCGGCCGCTCGACGTGAATGGCCGGGTGGGAATGCGGTCTCAAACCGCTCCCGGCGGGTACTGCACCGTCATGTTCGTCTTCTTCTCGAACCGGATCGGCTGCCTGGGCTCGATCCTGGTCAGCGCGATCCTGACGGTGATCCTGCTGTTGATCTTCTCGCGCTGACCGGCTCAGCGGTAGTTGGTGAACTGCAGGGCGACCCCGAAGTCCTCTCCCTTGAGCAGCGAGATGACGGCCTGGAGGTCGTCCTTCTTCTTGCCGGTGACCCGCAACTGGTCGCCCTGGATCTGGGCCTGGACGCCCTTCGGGCCCTCGTCGCGGATCTTCTTGCTGATCGCCTTGGCCTTGTCCTGGTCGATGCCCTGGATGACCTTGGCGTCGATCTTGAAGATCTTGCCCGACGGGCGCGGGTCGCCGGCGTCCAGCGACTTCAGCGAGATGTTCCGCTTGACCAGTTTCTCCTTGAAGACGTCCAGCGCGGCCCGGACCCGCTCCTCGGTCTCCGCCTGGAGGCTGATCGCCTCCTCACCCGACCAGGAGATCTCCGCGCCCGTTCCCCGGAAGTCGAACCGCTGCCCGAGCTCCTTCCCCGCCTGGCGGAGGGCGTTGTCGACCTCCTGCCGGTCGACCTTGCTCACGATGTCGAACGACGGGTTCGCTGCCATGCTCATGCTCCTGCTGTCCGGCGGTCTGTACCGTTCTGTCGCCCACTGACCAGCGTTGCGACCCCCTGACGGTACCCGGTTGCGTCCGGCCCGGGGGCGACCGCTATCCTTGCTTCCGCCGCCGCGTTGCGACACGGTGGTACGCCCTGGCGGGTTGCCCGAGCGGCCAATGGGAGCGGACTGTAAATCCGTCGCGAAAGCTTCAGAGGTTCGAATCCTCTACCCGCCACCAGGGAACGGCAAGGCCTCTGACCTGCGGAAACGTAGATCAGAGGCCTTCGTCGTATCCCCGCCCATTTGAGCGCCCCGTCAACTGTGTTATCGGGCACGTAGCGGGCACGTTGAGCGTGAGGTGTCGGGATGGCGCTACGGCCAGCGAACGAAGATCAGGTGCACCACGCCGTAGATGAGGTGAGGGTCTACCTGGATGACCTGACTGATCTGGTCGCCAACCTAGCCGACTATGGCCCCATCCAGGTGGACACGACCCACCAAGACGGGGAGAGGTCCCTCGCTGACACGATCGATGATCTGGCTGGCCGCACGGACATCTGGCAGGTGGCAGTCAGCGTCTTGGAGCCGAGTGAGAACCCGGTAGTCGTCCCTGATTCGGTCCTCGTGGTTGACCTGGGCACCTACGGCGTCAGCTACACCGTCCATCACGCGCGGCCCGACCTCCGGCGCATCGCCGATCACTTCATCAAGACGCTAGTACTGCAGCCGCCGTTCGGGATCATGGCTGGAGCTCGAGGTTGAGGCGTCGGGCGTAGTGGGATCGTCGGGCTCGGGCCTGGTGGCGGCGC
>NZ_JBFAID010000054.1:0-45674 GCF_040654475.1 Micromonospora sp. NPDC050686 | reverse complement strand
TTGGCGCCGCCGTGGCAGGTCCAGAGGTGCACGGCCTGGCCGTCGGTGGAGCTGTTGTTGGAGACGTCGAGGCACTTGCCGGTCTGTGGGTTGCGCAGTGAGCCGTCGGATTGGGCCGACCAGTTCTGGCTGGCGGCGCCGGTGCAGGTCCAGAGTTGGATCTTGGTGCCGTCGGCGGAGGCGCCGCCGCTGACGTCCAGGCACTTGTTCAGTGCCTTGATGGTGCTGTTCGGGGTCACCGTCCATTGCTGGTTGGCGCCGTTGTTGCAGGTCCAGATCTGGATCTTGGTGCCGTCGGCGGAGGAGCCGCCATTGACGTCCAGGCACTTGCCGCCGAGCCCCACGATCCGCCCGGTTCCCGTCGCCGGCGGCGGGGTGCCCGACTTGACCAGGGTGAACTCGTCGACGTCGAAGAGGAACCCGGAGCCACCGGAGAAGGTCAGGTAGAGCGGCTGGGTGCCCGACGGGACCCCGGTGAGGTTGGCGGTGACGGTGGTGTACGTCTCCCAGCCGCCGGTCACCGGCACCGCGACCTGACCGAGGATCGGGCCACTGGCCGAACCGCTGCGCACCTGCAGGGTGCCACCGGAGCCGGCGGAGGCGACCCGGGCCCGCAGCGCGTTGACCCCGGTCAGGGTGAGGTTCTGGTAGCCGACCCAGTCGCCGTTGTTGATGTCACCGACGACCTGCCCGCCCCGCGCGGAACCCTTGGCGACCCGGCTGATCCCGCTGCCCGAGACGTACGACTCGGCCTGCACGGTGACGTCACCGCTGGGCGGTGGGGTGCCACCGAGCTCCTTGATCCGGATGTTGCGGAACAGGACGTCGTCGCCCGTACCGTGGTTCTGGATGCCGATGTGGCCGTCGAACTGTCGATTCGGGTCGGTGTTGGTGAAGTCGTTGATCCGGACGCCGTTGAGGAAGACCTGGAGCCGTTCCCCCTCGACCAGCAGTTCGAAGGTGTTCCACTCGCCCGGCGGGTTGAGCGCGGCATCCCGGGCCGCGGTGTCGGGGGCCTTGATGGCATAGATCGAGCCGGTGGTGCGATCCACCGCGTCGGTGGCGTCGATCTGCACCTCGTAGCCGGTGTCCAGGGCGGCGTTCGGGTCGTTCGTCGCCGGGAAGCCGAGGATCACCCCGGAGTTGTCGTCGCCCAGGACCTTCCAGTCCAGCTTGAGCGAGTAGCTGGGCGCGAACTGCTTGGCGCTGTACCAGAGCATGCCCATGCCACCGAACGAGGTGAGGGTGGCGTCGGAGTTGGTGAAGCCGCCCGGCCCGGCCTGGGACCAACCGGTGGTCGAGCCGTTGTAGAGGGCGGTGTAGCCGGTCTCCGGCCGGCAGTCGGCCCTGACCTGGCCGGCCGCGTACCGGATGCCGCCCAGCAGATGGGCCCGGAAGGCCGGGTCGGAGTACGACGCCTGGGTGTGGCCGCCGCCGGTGTAGAAGGACCGGCCGCCGCTGTAGGTCTTGCACCAGGCGTGCGGGTGGTCGCCGCCCATCTGGCCGCCGGAGTACGAGGACTCGTCGAGGCTGGCCAGCACGTGCGCGGTGGACCGGGCGTTGGTGCGGTAGTCATACCACTCGTCGGTGCGGTTCCAGCGCTGGGGCAGGTGCGCGGTGGCGGCGTGGGCCCGGTCCTCCACCTTGACCGCCGCCGCCTGGATGGCGGGGTGGGAGGCGAACCAGGCGCCGACCAGGTTGCCGTAGAACGGCCAGTCGTACTCGGTGTCGGCGGCGGAGTGCACCCCGACGTAGCCCCCGCCGGCCCCGATGTACGACTCGAACGCCGCCTGCTGGGTCGCGTTCAGCACGTCGCCGGTGGTGTTGAGGAAGATCACCGCCTCGAATCGGGCCAGGTTGGCGGTGCTGAACTGGGCGGCGTCCTCGGTCGCGGTGACGGTGAAGTTGTTCGCCGCGCCGAGATCCCGGACGGTCTGGATGCCGACCGGAATGGCGTCGTGCCGGAAGCCGGCGGTCTTGGAGAACACCAGCACGTCGTACGGGTTGTCGGCGGCGCTGGCCGGGGTGGCGGCGGTGGTCAGCGCGAGAGCCGCCAGGACGCTGGTGGCCGCGCCGAGAGTGGATCGGAGGAGTCTTCGCATGTCGCTCTCCTAGCGGTTAGGAGGGGCCCCCGCCACAGCAGAATGCGTTAAGCGGGGGCCCCTCCTTTCATGTCAGGGCAGGGTCCATTTCTGGTTGGCGCCGCCGTGGCAGGTCCAGAGGTGCACGGCCTGGCCGTCGGTGGAGCTGTTGTTGGAGACGTCGAGGCACTTGCCGGTCTGTGGGTTGCGTAGTGAGCCGTCGGATTGGGCCGACCAGTTCTGGCTGGCGGCGCCGGTGCAGGTCCAGAGTTGGATCTTGGTGCCGTCGGCGGAGGCGCCGCCGCTGACGTCCAGGCACTTGTTCAGTGCCTTGATGGTGCTGTTCGGGGTCACCGTCCATTGCTGGTTGGTGCCGTTGTTGCAGGTCCAGATGATGATCTGGGCGCCGTCGGCGGTGGAGCCGCCGTTGACGTCCAGGCACTTGCCGCCGAGCCCCACGATCCGCCCGGTCCGGGTCTGCGGTGGGGGAGTGCCGCCGGTGTTCAGGGTGAACGAGTCGACGTCGTAGAGGTACCCGGAGCCGCCGGCGAAGGTCAGGTAGAGCGTGGTGGTGCCCGCCGGCGCCCCGGTGATACTGCCGGTGACGGTGGTGAAGGTTTCCCAGCCACCGGTGCTCGACACGCTCGCCGAGCCGAGCACGGTGCCGGTGGGGGAGCCCGCCCGCAGCTGGAGGGTGCCACCGGAGCCGCCCGACGAGACGCGGGCGGTGAACGAGGCGGCGTTGTCGAGCCGGTACGGTTCGAACGCGATCCAGTCGCCGTTCTCGATGTTGCCGACCGTGGTGCCGCCCTCGGCGGTGGTCTTGGCGAAGGTCGCCACGCCGGAGGCGGTCTTGTAGTGCTCCGCCTGCCGCTTCCGCGGCTGGAGGGTGTGCTGCTTGTGGGTGGTCAGCCCGCCGTTGTCGGTGTACTCGGCGTCGAAGACGCCGAAGATGTTGGCCGCGTCGTCGTGTTCACCGTCGACCGGGATGGTGATCGAGCCGGAGCAGCCGTTCTTCGAGGTGATCGCATGGCCGTGCTGGTCGTGGCCGAGCACGTAGGTCAGCTTGACCTTGGCGCAGTCGATCGTCCCGTCCTCCGGGTCGGTGACGGTGACGGTGTACGGCACCGTGTCGCCGTAGGAGAAGAGGGTGCCGTTGAGCGGGGTGGTGATGGTGACCGTCGGGGCGGTGTTGCCGACCCCGATCTGCACGCTGGCGGTGCCGGTCGCGCCCTGCGGATCCCGGACGGTGAGCGTGACGTTGTACGTGCCGTTCGCGGCGTACGTCTTGCTCGGGTTCGCCGCGGTCGAGGTGGTGCCGTCGCCGAAGTTCCACGAGTAGGTCAGCGCCCCACCCTCCGGGTCCGACGAGCCGGCGGAGGAGAAGCTCACCGTCAGCGGCGCCTGGCCGGAGGTCTTGTCGGCGCTGGCCACGGCGGTCGGCGCCCGGTTGCCGGCGGGACCGACGTAGTCGAACCGGTACAACGCCGAGTTGGCGTCGCCGTTGTAGTACCCGGTGCCGTAGTCGAGCACGTACAGCGCGCCGTCCGGGCCGAAGGCCATGTCCATGACCTGCTTGCCGACCCAGGGGAAGGTGTCGATGGCGCCCCGGGAACCGTCGGCGTTGAGCTGGATCGGCTTGATCCAGCCACGGCCGAACTCCCCGGCGAAGAACTGCCCGTTGAGCGACTGCGGGAACTTCGTGGTGGAGGGGTTGTTCGCGTCGTACCGGTAGACCGGGCCGGCCATCGGCGACTCGGAGCCGCCGCCGAACTCCGACGGGCTGCCGGAGTCGCCCGCGTACCTGATCCAGGCCGGCTTCGCCGCCGGCAGGGTCGACAGGCCGGTGTTGCGGAACGAGTTGTTCGTCGGGCCGCCGGTGCAGTTGTACTTCGCGCCGGAGGAGTTGCTGGCGAAGTCCCACTCCGCGTAGGTCTCGTTGCTGGTGTTCGTGCCGGTGCAGTACGGCCAGCCGTAGTTGCCCGGACCGGTGACCCGGTTGAACTCGACCTGCCCGCTCGGACCCCGGTTGCTGGTGACCCCGGCGTCCGGGCCGTAGTCACCGACGTAGACCACCCCGGTGGCCTTGTCGACGCTCATCCGGAACGGGTTGCGGAAGCCCATCGCATAGATCTCGGGCCGGGTCCGCGCCGTGCCCGGCGCGAACAGGTTCCCGGCCGGGATCGAGTACGACCCGTCGGCGTTGACCTTGATGCGCAGGATCTTGCCGCGCAGGTCGTTGGTGTTGCCGGCGCTGCGCTGCGCGTCGTACGCCGGGTTGCGGTTGGTGCGTTCGTCGAGCGGGGAGTACCCGGCGGACTCGAACGGGTTGGTGTCGTCCCCGGTGGACAGGTAGAGGTTGCCGGCGGCGTCGAAGTCGATGTCGCCACCGGCGTGGCAACACTGGCCGCGGTCGGCCGCCACGTCCAGGATGGTCACCTCGCTGGCCCGGTTCAGGGTCCAGTCGGCGTTGAGGGTGAACCGGGACAGCCGGTTGACGCCCTGCCAGGCCGACCAGTTCGTGCCGGTGCCCGGGGCGTCCCCGCCGGGCGTGCTCAGTGGCGGCGCGTAGTAGAGGTAGATGTGCCGGTTGGTGGTGAAGTTCGGGTCCACCCCGACGCCCTGCAGCCCGTCCTCGTCGTGCGAGTAGACGGCGAGGCTGCCGATCACGGCGGTGTTTCCGGCCGCGTCGGTGCGCCGCAGCGTGCCGTTGCGGGCGGTGTGCAGCACCGAACGGTCGGGCAGGACCGCGAGGGTCATCGGCTCGCCCATCTCGGCGACGCCCTTGGCCAGGGTGACCTGTTGGTAGTCCGCGGCGTTGATGACGGCCGCGGCGGGTGTGGCGCTGCCGGCGAGGGCTACCGCACCGGCCGCGGCCACCATGAGCAGCGTGGCGCCGGCCGACGTGAGTCGCCGGCCCACCTTCGTATCGCGTACAGACATGTTGGGTTCAGTCCCTTCGGTTGTCACGCCGCACCGAACCGCCACTGCTGGTTCGCGCCGCCGTGGCAGGTCCACTGCACGAGACGCGCGCCGTCGCTGGTGGAGGCGCCGTTGACGTCGAGGCAGAGCCCGCTCGGGACGCTCTTCACCGTGTAGATCCCGGTGGTCCCGGTCGAGGTGGTGGTGAACTTCTGCTGGTTGCTGTTGGTGCAGGTGGCTTGCTGGAGGAAGGCGCCCGCGGCGGTGGAACCGCCGATGACCTCGGCGCACTTGCCGCTGTGCACCGCCTTGAGGTAGACCGCGCCGCCGCCGGCGTCGACCGCCTGCCACTTCTGGTTGTTTCCACCGGTGGCGGCCCACTGGTTGATCTGGGCGCCGTCGGCGGTGGAGACGCCGCTGACGTCCATCAGCTTGCCGCTGTGCTGCGCGGTGAGAGTCCAGGTCCGGCCGGCCACGCCGCCGGGACCGGTGCCGCCGCCGGTGCCGACCCCGGCACCCCCGAAGGTGTACGAGTCGAGGTCGAACCAGTTGTTGGCGCTGCCCTTGAAGACCAGGTACAGGGTCTGCGTCCCGGCCAGGGCGGTGACGTTGACCGGCGGCGTGGACTGGTAGTTGTCCCAGCCTCCGGTGCTGGGCACCGGCGTGGTGGCCAGCAGCGTGCCGGTCGGCGAGCCGGCGCGCAGCTCGATCGAGCCGCCGCCGGAGGGTGACGACAGCCGGTAGCTCACGGTCGTGATGCCCGACAGGTTCAGCGGGTTGAACGCCAGCCAGTCGTTGTTGGAGATGTCGCCGACCCGCTTGCCGCTCTCCGCGGCGGCCTGGTCGACGACCCGGGTGCCGGACTGGCTGCTGAAGTACTCGGCCTGCTTCTGCTTGGGTTGGAGGATCACCTGCGCGTGGCCGGTGAGCGGGGCGGCGCCGCCCGCGCCACCGTTGTCGGTGTACTGCGCGTTGAGCACGTAGAACAGGTTGGCGCCGTCCGGGTGCCCGCCGAGCAGGTCGGTGGAGATGGTTCCCGAGCAGCCGGCCAGATCGGTCGTCTCGTGCGCGTGGTCGTCGTGGCCGAGCGCGGGGTTGAGGAACACCTTGGTGCAGTCGATCGCGGTGCCGCCCGGGTCGGAGACGGTGATCTGGTACGGCACCTTGTCACCGAAGGTGAGCATGCCGCCGTTGGGTGGGGTGGTGATGGTCACCACCGGAGCGGTGTTGCCGACGGTGATCTGGACGTTGGCGAAGCCGGTCTTGCCGGTGTTGTCGGTGACCTTCAACTGCGCCGTGTAGTTGCCGTTGGTGGTGTAGACGTGCGACGGGTTGGCCGCGGTCGAGGTGGTGCCGTCGCCGAAGGTCCACTGGTAGCTGAGCGTGTTGCCGGGGTCGGGATCCATCGACCCGGCGCTGGAGAACTGCACGGTCAACGGGGCGTTGCCGCTGGTGGGCGTGCCGCCGGCCTTGGCGATCGGGGACCGGCCGCCCTGGATGTAGTCGATCCGGTAGAGGCCGGAGTCACTGTTGCCGCCGCCGAAGTTGGTGCCCCACTCCAGCAGGTAGAGCGAGCCGTCCGGGCCGAACTCCATGTCCATCGGCTTGTTGAACCGGGTGTTGGGCAGGAACGGGTTGGTCCGGGTGACCGCCGTCGCCGAGTCGAAGTGCATCTCCTTGATGTAGTTGCGCGACCACTCGTAGAAGAAGTGCACGCCGTCGTAGTACGGCGGGAACTTCGTCGCCGACGGGTTGGCCGCGTTGTAGCGGTAGACCGGCCCGCCCATCGGAGCCGAGCCGCCGGAGCCCACCTCGGGGAAGGTCGGCGAGGCGCCGTAGCCGTACCACAGGTTGGGGGCGACGACCGGCCGGAGGCTGGTCAGGCCGGTGTTGTTGGGGGAGTTGTTGACCGGCGCGGCGCAGTTGAACTTGGCGCCGACCACCCCGGTGTCCGGGTTGTACGGCGCGTAGGGCTGGTTGTCGCCGTGGCAGAACGGCCACCCGTAGTTGCCCGGCGCCTTGATGACGTTGAGTTCGACCAGGCCCTCGGGGCCGCGGTTGGTGGTCGGCGGGTTCCGGTCGGGCCCGTAGTCGGCCAGGTAGACCCAGCCGTTGGCCGGGTCGATCGAGAACCGGAACGGGTTGCGGAAGCCCATCGCGTAGATCTCCGGCCGGGTCTGCGCCGTCCCCTGCGGATAGAGGTTGCCCGTCGGGATGGTGTAACCGCCGCCGGCCGACGGCCGGATGCGCAGCAGCTTGCCGCGCAGGTCGTTGGTGTTGCCGGCGGTACGCGCCGAGTCGAGCATCTGCTTGCCCGGCCGCCAGTCCAGCGGGGCGTAGCCCTGCCAGTTGGGGTCCAGGTTCGGTGGCACGTCGTCGCCGGTGCCGATGTAGAGGTTGCCGTCCGGGCCGAAGTCGATGTACCCGCCGGTGTGGCCGGGCTCCGGGTAGGTCCGGTCGCGGTACGCCGGGATGTCGATGATGGTGACTCCGCTGGACATGTTCAACGTGTCACCGGAGAGGGTGTACCGGGAGACCCGGTTGATGTCCGTGGTGCTGCTGGCGGGTGAGTGGTACAGGTACACGTAGCCGTTGCTGGCGAAGTTCGGGTCCAGCGCCAGGCCGGTCAGGCCGTCCTCGCCGCCGGTGTAGACGCTGAGGGTGCCGGCGGTGACCGTGCTGTTCGTGCTCGGCTTGAAGATCTTCACCTGGCCACCGCGCTGGATGTAGAGCACCCGCCCGTCCGGGGCCACGGCCAGCGCCATCGGGTCGACGGTGTTGCTGTCCAGCGTGCGCTTCTCGAAGTTCCCCCAGACGGTGCCGCCGCAGTCGCCGGGCTCGTTGCCGGCGGCCCACTTCACGCCGCCGAGGACGTGGTTGCGGAAGTTGGTCTCGCTGTACGACTCGATGGCATGGCCCATCGCGGTGGCCCAGACCCGGCCGCCCCCGACGCCGCGGCACCAGGAGATCGGATGGTCCGAGCCCATCGCCCGGGGGCCCGGGTTGTAGGTCCGTTCGTCGGCGGTCACCAGCACGTGCACGTCGCCGCGCGGGTTCTTGTCGAAGTTGTACCACTCTTCGCTGCGGTTCCAGCGGTCCGGCAGGCTGGTCGTCGACGGGTGCTTCTTGTCGGCGACGATGGCGGTGCCGGGCAACACGCCGGGGGAGTGCTCCGGCATGTGCGCGCCGGCGTTCACGGTCTGGTCCCACCAGGGGTATTCGCCCTCGATGCCCATGTCGGTGGCGTTGTGGACGGCGACGATGCCCTTGCCGCTGGCGAGGAAGCCCTCCACCGCCTGGCGTTGGGCCGCCGTGGTCCAGACCATGCCGGAGGTCTGGAACATGATGAGTACGTCGAAGGTGGCCAGGTTGGCCGGGGTGAAGACGTTCGAGTCCTCGCTCTGCACCAGCTCGAAGTTGTTGGCCGCCGCCTGCTGCTGGAACATCGAGATCCCCGCGGGGATCGAGTCGTGCCGGTAGCCGGTGGTCTTGGTGAACAACAGGGCGCGGAAGGCCGGGGCCGCCGACGCCGGGTGCACGAGCGCGAGCGCCAGTATCAGGCCCGCGATCACTCCGATGATGGATGGTGTGCGACGCATGCTGTCTCCTCGTTGGGGCGGGGCAACAGTGGGTGCGACCACGGGCCGGTACCGGTTGAGGTGACGGAGCGTCATCTCGGAGTGGTGCCTGGCCCATGGTGGCAGCGCGGCCGAAGGTAATGTCCATAGGTTAACATCGATGTTAACGACAACATGTACGACCACATGGGTGATGCCCTCCCATGTGCTGGCGGCCCGGCAGCCTCCTCGGGTCAGCGCCGTCGTGGCCGAAGGGCTCGACCTAAACGCGCTGTGAGATCGGGGATTGCGAACTCATTCCCGAGCATCTATCTTCATACGTGTGATGTTTCGATCGTGTCAAGCGAAAGTTTGAGCACGACAACACGAAGTAGCCCTCCCGGTGATCGGAACCGGGTGTCACCGACCGCGACATGGTCCACGCGCGGGTGTCGGTGCGCGGCAATAACTACTTTCCGTAAGGAAGGAGACCTGGTGTCCGTACCGTCATCCCCCATCGCCGGGCGGGTGCTTGCCGTGGTCGCGGCGGCGGCACTGGCCGCCGTGACCACCGCGACCGTGGTGGCCTCGTCAGCCGCCCCGGCCCTGGCCGCCACCACCACCCTCTACGCGTCCCCGTCCGGTGGCGGCAGCAGTTGCAGCGCGACCCAACCGTGTTCGGTGACCGCCGCGCAGACCGCGGTGCGCGCGCTGACCGGCTCCATGTCCGGCGACATCGTCGTGCAACTGGCCGACGGGGTGTACCGGCTCTCGGCGCCGCTGCGGCTGACCGCGGCCGACTCCGGCACCAACGGCTACCGGGTGGTGTGGCAGGCGGCCCCGTCGGCCCGCCCCGTGCTCAGCGGCGCCCGGGCGGTCACCGGCTGGTCGCTGGTCGACGCCGGGCGCAACATCTGGCGGGCCAACGTCGGCGCCGGCGTGGACAGCCGGCAGCTCTACGTCGACGGAGCCGTCGCCACCCGGGCCCGCACCCAGGTCAACCGCGCCGACTTCACCGCCGACAGCACCGGCATGCGGTTCACCACCGGCGCGTTGAGCTACCTGAACAACCTGGCCAACCAGAGCCGGATCCAGCTGGAGAGCGTCAACTCGTTCACCGACCGGTACGTGTCGGTGCAGAGCATCAGCGGAAACCTGATCCGGATGCAGCAGCCCGGCTGGAGCAACAACAACTTCGGCTACGACACCTTCACCAGCCCGCACCGGGCCGGTCCGCTCTATCTGACCAACGCCTACGAGTTCCTCGACGCGCCGGGGGAGTGGTATCTCGACCCGGGCACCGGGGCGCTCTCCTACATCCCGCTCGCCGGCCAGAACATGAGCAACGTCCGGGTGGAGCTGCCCACCCTGCAGTCCCTGATCCAGATCGGTGGGACGTACGACGCGCCGGCGCACCACGTCACGCTCACCGGCATCACCTTCACCGGGACGAGCTGGCTGGGAGCGAGCAGCAACCAGGGCTACGTGGACCAGCAGACCGGCGCGTACATCTACGGCAACTGGACCTGGCCCGGCTTCACCACCTGCCACAACGGCTGCCCGCAGTTCGAGGCGACCCGGCCCAACTGGCAGCAGATGCCCGCCGCCGTGCAGATCTCGGCCGCCAACACCATCACCCTCAGCGACTCACAGTTCGTGAACCTGGGACAGACGGCCATCGGCATCGGCAACGACGCCAACGCCCACGCCAGCGGGGTCGGCCTCGGTGCCAGCAACATCACCGTCACCCGGTCCGAGATCGCCCGCAACTCGGCCGGCGGCATCGTCGTCGGCGGGGTACGCGCCGACGCCCATCACCCGAGTGACCAGCGCATGGTCAACCGGGACATCACGATCAGCAACAACCGGCTGCACGACCTGGGGATCGAGTACCGGGGCATCGTCTCGGCACTGGCCACCTACGTCACCAACGCCACGATCTCGTACAACGAGGTCTACAACATGCCGTACACCGGCGTGTCCATCGGGTACGGCTGGGGCTCCAACGACGCCGGCGGCAGCAACCACTACGCCGACCGCGGCCTGTACAACTACCAGCCGCGCTACAGCACCGCCACCACCGCGTCCAACAACCGGCTCATCGGCAACTACGTGCACGACGTCATGCAACAGATGAACGACGGCGGGTGCGTCTACACGCTGTCGGCGAACCCGGGCGCGCTGATCAGCGACAACTACTGCCTGCGGACCAACGGCTACTTCGGGCTCTACTTCGACGAGGGCTCCCGCTACTACACCGCCCGCAACAACGTCTTCTCCTCGACCGGCACGTGGGCCACCGCCAACTACTGGTTCGCGGAGAACATGGGCAACTTCACCGTCACCAACAACTGGTCGACCAACGGCAGCACCAACGTGACCAACGGCGACCGGGGCAACGCCGTCTCCGGCAACGTGACGGTGACCAACGGGAACTGGCCGGCGGGCGCCCAGGCTGTGATGACGGCGGCCGGGCCGCAGAACGGCGGCGGACAGCAGAGCGGGCAGATCGTCGGCGGTCAGTCCGGCCGCTGCCTGGAGATCGGCGGATCGAGCACCGCCAACGGCACCCAGGCGCAACTCTGGGACTGCACCGGCGGAGCGAACCAACGGTGGACGTACACCGCCGGCCGGCAACTGATGGTGTACGGCACCAAGTGCCTCGACGCGTCCGGCCAGGGCACCGCCAACGGCACCCTGGCGATCATCTGGGACTGCAACGGCCAGGCGAACCAGCAGTGGAACGTCAACGCCAACGGCACGATCACGGGCGTCCAGTCCGGGCTCTGCCTCGACGCCAGCGGCAACGGCACCACGAACGGCACCAAGGTTCACCTCTGGGCCTGCCACGGCGGCAGCAACCAGCAGTGGAGCCTGCGCAACTGACCTCGCCGGCGCGCCGATGCCGGTGCAGGTGGCGCCGTCCACCCGGCCGGCCGGCGGCCACTGCCGAAATGCCGGACTCGTTGTCCCGGATCTCCGCCCGCCGCCGCCCCACTCCGGCCCACCATGACGGTGGGGCGGGCGGTGGAAGCTGCTCGCCGGCCGCCCGATGCGGGCGGTCCGGCCGAGCGAAGGAGTGGACGTGTCGACCAAGGAGATCGTCCAGCGGATCGGCGAACTGCTGGATCTCGCCGGCGTACTGGTCATCGCGGTGGGTGTCGTCCTCGCGGCCGTCGTCTTCGTCCACCGGTCCTGGCGCACCCGGGACCTGATCGCCGCCTACCCGCAGTTCCGGCAGGGTGTCGGCCGGGCGATCCTGCTGGGACTGGAGTTCCTGGTGGGCGGCGACATCATCCGTACGGTGGCCGTGTCGCCCACGTTCTACAGCGTCGGTGTGCTGGCGCTGATCGTCGCGGTCCGCACCTTCCTCAGCTTCTCCCTGGAGGTCGAGTTGGAGGGCCGCTGGCCCTGGCAGAGCAAGGAGAGGAAGGCCCTGGCGTCCGACGGCTGACTCGTTCCCGAGGGCGGTCAGGAGGTGAGCAGCCGGCGTATCTCCCCGGCGGCCGGGTGGTCCGGCGCGACGGCGACGAATCGCCGCAGCGTCCTCGGCGCATCCCCGGGCCGGGTGGTCCGCTGGGCCAGGCCCAGCACCAGCAGCCCGTCGGGTGAGTCCGGGGTGTGGTCGAGGACCTCCCGCGCGGTCCGCTCCGCCCCGGCGGGGTCCGACGAGCGCAGCATGGCGAAGGCGAGGCGCAGCCGGACGGCGTCGTCGGGCCGCTCGCGCAGCGCCTCGCGGTACATCTGGGCGGCGGCGTCGTACCGCTGTTGGCCCTCCAGGTCCCGGGCCAGCCGCAGGGCGACCGCCGCCGGGTCGGTGGCCGGCGGTGGCGGCGCCGGCGGCGTCAGCCGGTCGGCGGCCACCGCCACCGCCGCCACCAGGACGGCGAGCCCGACGGCGGAGAGCCACCAGGCCACCCGGGGCCGTCGCCCCGGCGTCGAGCCCTCGTCCGGCCCCGGCCGCGCCCCGGCCGGGCGGCGCGCCGGTCGGCCGGCCGGGCGCCGACGCCGGGGAGCGCCGGGCGTCCGGATCGGGCGCAGGCTACGCCGCGCGGCGTAAGCCGCGCCGAGCAGCGCCACCACGGGTACGGCCCACAGCAGCAGACCCGTCCCGCGCAGGGGTGGCCGGGCCAGCACCTCGGGGCCGTAGCGGTCGACGAACCAGCGGCGGATCTGCTCCGGGCTGCGGCCCTGCGCCACCTGGTCGGCGATGGCCTGCCGCATGGACGCGGCGATCGGGGAGCGGGAGTCGGCCACCGACTCGCCCTGGCAGGCCGGGCAGCGCAGCTCGGCGGCCAACGCGCGGACCGGGTCCTGGTGGGCACCGGGACCGGCCGAGCGGGCCAGCCCGGTGACCGCCAGGGCCAGCAGCGCGGCCAGGCCGAGCGCGACGAGCAGCCGTCGTCCGGCCAGGCCGCCCCGGGTCACGCCGCCGCCAGCAGGGGAGCGAGGTGCTCCTGGAGCCACTGGGCGGTGACCACGCCGGGCTGGCGGGCGACGATCCGCCCGGCGCGGTCGACGACGAAGGTTTCCGGGACGCCGCGCACTCCCCAGTCGACAGCTCGGGTGCCGTCGGGGTCGGGCAGCACGGTCAGCCCGTCCGCGTCGGCCTCCCGGAGCAGGGCGCGGACCGCCTCGGGGCCGTCCCGCAGGTTCAGCCCGACCACGGCCAGCCCCTGCGGTGACCACCTGCCGGCGGCCTCGACCAGCAGCGGCAGTTCGTCCCGGCAGGGGCCGCACCAGGAGGCGAAGACGTTGACCAGCACGACCCGCCCCCGCAGTGCCGCCAGGTCGAACCGGTCGCCGGCGAGCGTCGTCCCGACCAGCGCGGGCGCGGGCACCGCCGGCCGCTGCCGGACCTCGCCGGCTCCGGCGAGGTGTCCGGTCGTGGCGGCGGCGCCCAGACCGACGCTCAGCAGCAGGACCGCGGTCGGGACCGGGCCGGCCCGCCACCACCGGGGTTGGCGAGGTCTTCCGCTCATGCCGGGGCTCCGGCCGTCACCGGCGTGCCCGACCGGGCCGCTGGGGATCGCCGCTGCCGGCCTGAGCGAACCGCGCCGGCGAGGGCGAGCAGGCCGCCGGCGGTG
Source organism: Micromonospora sp. NPDC050686 (assembly GCF_040654475.1). Lineage (NCBI taxonomy): Bacteria > Bacillati > Actinomycetota > Actinomycetes > Micromonosporales > Micromonosporaceae > Micromonospora > Micromonospora sp. NPDC050686. The sequence continues at coordinate 32,027 of NZ_JBFAID010000054.1, read as the reverse complement.
CCGACCGCGCCGCCCGCCCAGATGAGACCGACCAGCGGATTCACGGCCAGGCGTACGGTCGCGCTGCCGCCGTCGCCGGCCACGGCGAGCAGGGTGAGGTAGACGTCGCGGCGCGGGCCTTCGTCGATCGCGGGCACGGTGACGGCCGTGTCGCGGGCCGGGTCGTAGCGCAGTTGCGGGGTGGCGGTGCGGGTGGCGCCGCCGGCCGAGACCGCCAGCCGGGCCTGGACGGCCATCCGGCCGTCCGGTGTGCCGCGCCGCACCGATTCCAGCCGGGCCGACACGTCGGCCACCCGCAGCGTCTCGCCCACCCGCAGGGTTCGCTCGTCGGCACGCCCGTACGCCGAGGATGCCGCGACGCCCACGGCGACCAGAGCGAGCCCGGCGTGCCCCAGCACCCCGGCCCAGCGCCGGGGGCGCGTGGTGAGCAGGCCGGTGAGGACGAAGGCGGCCGCCCCGAACGCGGTGAGCGCCGCCGGGCCGGGCCGGCTGAGCAGGCCGATCGCGGCCACGGTGGACAACGCCGCCGCGCCGGGCAGGGCCAGGCGCCGCAGGGCGGCGGCGCGGTCCCGAACCCGCAGCGCGGACGTGACCCCGGCCAACAGCAGCACGACCACGGCCAACGGCACCGCGGTGCGCTGGTAGTAGCCGGCGCCGACGCTGGCCCGGGCGCCGGCCAGCGGCTCGGTGAGCAGCGGCAGCACGGTGCCGATCAGCACCGCGGCGGCCACGGTGACCAGCAGGACGGCGTTGACCAGCACGGCGGTGCGCCGGGACCACACCGGCGCGGCCACGCGGGCCGGCGCCGGCCGGTGGCGACCGGTGAGGACGGTCGCGGCCAGCACGGCCAGCAGGACGAAACCGAGCAGCAGCGGCCCCAGCGGCGAGTCGGTGAACGCGTGCACGCTCGCCACGGCGCCGGAGCGGGTCAGGAAGGTGCCGAGCAGCACCAGCAGGAAGCCGGCGCAGGCCAACCCGCTGTTCCACCGTTCGCGCCCTCGACCGCCGCCCAGGCTGGTGTGCAGCAGGGCGGTGGTGGTCAGCCAGGGCAGCAGCGACGCGTTCTCCACCGGGTCCCAGGCCCAGTAACCGCCCCAGCCGAGCACCGCGTACGACCACCAGGCGCCCAGCACGACGCCGGCCGTGAGCGCGCACCAGGCCGCCAGCGCCCACGGCCGGGCCCGGCGGATCCAGTCGCGTCCCTGGGCGCCGGCGAGCGGGGCGGCCAGCGCCAGCGCGAACGGCACCACCATGCCGAGGTAGCCGGCGTACAGCAGGGGCGGATGCACGCCCATCGCCGGATGCTGTTGCAGCAGCGGGTTCGGGCCCGGCCCGTCGAGTGGGACCGGGTCCACCGCCCGGAACGGATTGGCCGCGAAGGTGGACAGCGCGAAGAAGCAGGTGGTGACCACGCTGACCACCACCATCGCGTACGCGCGCAGCCGGTCCGCTGCGCGCCGGGCGAGCAGGGCGCCGTACCCGGCGAGGACCAGCAGCCAGAGCAGCAGCGACCCGTCCATCGCCGACCACAGGCTGGTGACCGTGTAGTAGGCGGGCACGTGCCGGCCGCCGTTCTCGGCGACGAACCGCACGCTGAAGTCGCGGCCCAGCAGCGCCGTTTCGAGGACCGCGCAGGCCGCGGCGGCGGCGAGCAGCGCCCCGACCGAGGCCAGCCGGGCGGGCCGGGCCGGCGCCCCGAGCAGCGCCACCCGCAGCCAGAGCAGCGCGGCGAGCGGGGCGGTGAGCAGCCCGGCGGCCAGGCCGGCGGTGCCGAGGTCACCGAGCATCGGGCGACTCCCCGGCGGGCGCGGCGGGCCGGTACTCGTTGCCGTGCCGCACCACCACGTGGTCGGCGTGGAACACCCCGTCTGCGCCGAGCCGTCCCTCGACGACGGCGTCCTCGCCCTCCCGGAAGGTCTCGGGCGGCACGCCCCGCTGGCGTACGGTCACCTGGTGGCCGGCGTCCGCCAGCCGGAACACCACGAGGTCGCCGTCGAGGCGCAGCGAGCCCGGGACGACCTCGCCGCCGAGGCGGACGCGTTCCCGGCCCCCGGCCGGGTCGGTGAGGACCTCGGCCGGGGTGCGGTAGTAGGTGAGGGTGTCGCGCAGGGCGCCGGTGACCAGCAGGCCGCCGGCGGCGAGCAGCACCGCGACCAGCGCGAGGCGTCCGGGGCGGCGGATCATCTCACCCGTGCCGGGCTGCGTCGGCCGGCCGCGGCCCGCGCGGCCGGCGGCTCGCCGGCGGCGGCCGTCGACGGCGCCGGCAGTTCGCCGGTGGCGGCGAGCCGGCGCTCCAGCCGGAGCACCCGGTGGGCCAGGACGAGCAGCGCCGCCGTACTCGCCGCCGCCACGGCGAGCAGCAGCGCGAGCGCCATCCGCGGGTCGATCGGTGGCCGCTCGGGGGCGAGGATGGTGGCCTGCTGGTGCAGCGATCGCCACCAGAGCACCGAGAAGTGCACCACTGGGACGAATAGGAAGCCGGCGATGCCGGCGACCGCCGCGGGCCGGGCGATCCGCGGGTCGCCGCCGTCGGGTCCGCCGGTGCGTTCGGCGAGCGCGCGGCGCAGCGCCAGATAACCGGCGTACACCAGCAACAGCAGCGCGGTGCTGACCAGCCGGGGATCCCAGGCCCACCAGGTGCCCCAGACCAGATGCCCCCACAGGGCTCCGGTGCCGACGGCCGCGGCGGTGAGCGCCACCCCGATCTCCGCGCCGGCCCGCGCGACGCGGTCCCAGCGCAGGTCCCCGCCGATCAGGTGGGCCGTGCTCGCGGCGAACACGAGGGCGAACGCCAGGTACGCCACCCAGGCGGCGGGCACGTGCAGGTACATCAGCCGCTGCGCCTGCCCCTGCAGGGCGTCGGCCGGCGCGAGGATGCCACCGGCCAGCCCGGCCGCCGCGGCGAGTCCGGCGGCGATCCAGGCCGTCGTGCGGCGCGCGCCGGCTCCCCGAGGGTTGTCGGCGGTCAGGTCCACGGTGGTGGTTGGCATGATCATCCCTGTCCGCGCCGTCGGCGCTTGCCGGCTGTCTCCGAGCACGACTGTAAGCAGACCAACGAGCCATGTGGCCCAATCGGGGCAAAACCTGGCATATGTCTCCGTAATCGATATCGTGGGTGCCGGTGGACACGAGACGCGGCCTGACGAAACGCCCCCGACCGGGGCGCCGATGCCGGCATCTCCTCCCGGTCGCGGTGCTGGGTGGCGGGCTGGCCCTCGCCGGCTGCTCCGGCGGGGCCCCGTCGGCGCTGGACCCCGCGGGATCCGGTGCGGGCCGCATCGCGGGCCTGTGGTGGCTGCTGTTCTGGATCTCCATGGCGGTCTTCGCCGAGGTCATGGTGGTGCTGGCCTGGGCGCTGCTGGCCCGCCGCCGCCGCGACGTCCGGGTCCGGCACGGCCAGCCGCTGCGGTTCGTGACCGTCGCCGGCGCCGGCATACCGCTGGTGATCCTGGTGGCGGTCTACGCCGTCGGCCTGCGCGACCTCGCCGCGCTCGGCGACGGGCCCGGCCCGGACGCCCCGACGATCGAGGTCACCGGCCACAAGTGGTGGTGGGAGGTACGCGTGCAGGGCGTCGCCGGCGCCACCGCCAACGAACTGCACATCCCGGTGGGGGAGAAGGTGCGCATCCGGCTGCGGACCGCCGACGTGCTGCACAGCTTCTGGGTGCCGCAACTGATGCCCAAGACCGACCTGATCGCCGGCGAGGTACGCGAGACGTGGCTGCACGCCGACCGGCCCGGTAGGTACCGGGGGCAGTGCGCGGAGTACTGCGGCACCCAGCACGCCCACATGGCGCTCCTGGTCGTCGCCGAGCCCCGGCCGGACTTCGACGCCTGGACGGCCCGGCTCGCCGCACCGGCCCCCGCGCCGCAGACCGACGCCCAACGGCGCGGCCGGGACGCCTTCGTGCAGGGCAGCTGCGCCGGCTGCCACGCCGTCCGGGGGACCGCCGCGAACGGCCGGGTCGGCCCCGACCTGTCCGACGTCGGCGCCCGCTGGAGCATCGGGGCCGGGGCGGTGCCGAACGACGGCGGCCACCTGGGCGGCTGGATCGCCAACTCGCAGACGGTCAAGCCAGGCAACCGCATGCCACCGCAACCGGTGGACGCGGGCCGGCTGCCGGACCTCATCGCCTACCTGCAGTCGCTGAAGTGAGTGGAGGGAGGTAACGGATGTCCACGACCGCCGCCCCGGTGCCCGGCGCCAGCCGCACGGAGTTGGCCGCGCTGGAGGAGCACTGGGGGGAGCGCCCCTCGCTGCGCGCCTGGTTCAGCACCGTCGACCACAAGAAGATCGGCCGGCGCTACCTGGTCACCGCCGCGTTCTTCTTCGTCCTCGCCGGGCTGAGCGCGCTGGCGATGCGCACCCAGCTCGCCCGGCCGGAGGCGGGGCTGCTCTCGCCGCAGGAGTACAACCAGCTGTTCACCATGCACGGCACCGCGATGATCTTCCTCTTCGCCACCCCGATGCTCTTCGGGTTCGGCAACTTCCTGGTCCCGCTGATGATCGGCTCCCGGGACATGGCGTTTCCGAAGCTCAACGCGTTGGGCTACTGGGTCTTCCTGTTCGCCGGGCTGTTCATGTGGGCCAGCCTGCCGTTCGGTGCCGCCCCCAACAACGGCTGGTTCGCCTACGCGCCACTGACCGAGCGAACGAACACCCCGGGCCTGCACATGGACGTGTACAGCCTGGGCCTGCTCTTCCTCGGGATCGCCACCACCGCCGGCTCGATCAACTTCATCGTCACCGCGCTCAAGCTGCGCGCCCCGGGCATGTCGCTGAACCGGGTGCCGCTGTTCGTCTGGGCGATCGTCGCCACCGCCTTCATGGTGATCTTCGCGCTGCCGGCGCTGAACCTCGACAACGCCATGCTCTTCCTCGACCGGCGCTTCGGCAGCCACTTCTTCGATCCCGACGCCGCCGGCAACGTGCTGCTCTGGCAACACCTGTTCTGGATCTTCGGGCACCCCGACGTCTACATCATCGTGATGCCTGCCCTGGGCATCGTCTCGGCGGTGCTGCCCGCGTTCACGCGCCGCGGCGTGGTCGGTTACCCGCTGATCGTGCTCGCCATCGTCGCCATCGCCATCATCTCGTTCGGCGTCTGGGTGCACCACATGTTCGCCACCGGGCTGCCCCGCCTGTCGTACAGCTTCTTCAGCGCCGCCAGCACCGTCATCACCATCCCGTCGGGGATCCAGATCTTCGCGTGGCTGGCCACCATGGCGCTCGGTCGGCTGGTGCTGAAGGTGCCGATGCTGTTCCTGATCGGTTTCATCGTGACGTTCGTGCTCGGCGGGTTCACCGGCACGATGTTCGCGCTGACCGCCTTCGACCAGCAGGTCACCGACTCCTACTTCGTGGTGGCCCACTTCCACTACGTCCTCATCGGCGGGGCGGTGTTCCCGATGCTCGCCGGGATCTACTACTGGCTGCCCAAGATCAGCGGCCGGATGTACCACGAGGGGCTCGGCCGCTGGGCGTTCTGGCTGGTCTTCGCCGGCATGCACATCACGTTCTTCCCCATGCACCTGTACGGGCTTTTCGGCATGCCGCGACGGGTCTACACCTACCGCAGCGAGCCGGGCTGGGACGTCTGGAACCTGGTCGCCACCGTCGGGTCGTACGTGCTCGCCATCGGGCTGCTGCTGGTCCTGATCGGCGTGGTGCACGCCGTCCGGCGCGGCCGGCCCGCGCCGCCGGACCCCTGGGGCGGCGACACCCTGGAATGGTCGACCGACTCGCCGCCGAAGCCGTACAACTTTCCGGTCCTGCCCCGGGTGCACAGCCTGCATCCGAACTGGGACGAGGCGAGCCGGGAGTCCATAAGCGGCGGCGCCACCGGGGACCGGATCCTGGCCGACGGGCGCCGCACGCTGTTCACCAGCGAACTGGACGGCCACCGTGAGCGGGTGGTGGAGATGCCGGAGGCGTCCCTGCAACCGCTGCTGCTCGCCCTGGCGATGCTGGTCTTCTTCACCGCGATGCTGTTCGCCTGGTATCCGGTCGCCGCCGTCGCGGCGGTCGCCGTGGCGGCCACCATCGCCGTCTGGCTCTGGCCACCCCGGCGGCCGGAGCGGGAACTCGGGGTGCAGGCATGAGCGAGCGCAGCAAGCGAATCAACAGGCACCGCGCGACCGCGCATGCCGGCACCCCGGGAAGCGCGGTGCCGGCATGAGGGTACGGGGTGGCATCGCCGCTGCCACCGGCACGGAGGCGCTGACCACCGAACTGCCGGTCGGCCGGTCGGCCGGCTGGTGGGGAATGGTGATGTTCGTGGCCACCGAGGCGACCCTGTTCGCCTGCCTGCTCGGCAGCTACTTCTACCTGCGCTTCCAGTACGGCGGCCCGTGGCCACCGGACGACATCAGCAAGCCCAAGCTGCTGGTCCCGCTGGTGATGACCGCAGTGCTGCTGCCCAGCAGCCTGCCCGTGGTGTGGGCCGAACACGGCATCCGCAAGGGTCAACGCTGGCGGCTGCGCTGCGGACTGACCGCCACCCTCGTGCTCGGCCTCGCCTTCATGGCCCTACTGGCCAACGAGTACGCCGAGAAGCTGCGCGAGTTCACCATGACCACCAACGCGTACGGGTCGCTGTTCTACCTGATCACCGGCTTCCACGGCCTGCACGTGCTGGTCGGCCTGACCATGATCAGCTGGCTGCTGGCCGCGTCCCTGCGCGGCGGCAGCTTCGGCGCGCACCGCCACGAGCGGGTGCGCAACGCCGCCATCTACTGGCACTTCGTCGACGTCGTCTGGGCGGCGATCCTGTTCACCATCTACCTGTCGCCGAGGCTGTGATGAGCACCCACCCCGGCCCCCGCGCCCGGCTCACCGGCGGACTGCTCCTCTGGTACGCGGTGCTCGGTGGCGCGGTCGCCTGGGCGGTGCACCTGCTCGCCGGCTGGGGCGTGGACGAGCTGACCTGTGCCGGCGGCCGGGAGCACATCGGGACGGTGCCGCTGCGGGCCGTCATCGCGGTCGCGGTGGTGCTGCCCGCGCTGGCCACCATCGGGGCCCTGCTCGCCGCGACGCTCGTCTGGCGCCGCACCGCGCACCCCCCAGAGGGGATGGACGATCGGCCGGTGGGCCGCAGCCGGATGCTCGCCGTGGTGGCCATCTGGTCCAACCTGCTGTTCCTGACCATCATCGTGCTGGGCGGGGTCGCCCTGCTGTTGTTGCCGCCATGCCTGAGCTGAGCGCCGGGGGACCGAACGACGTGGCGGCCGGGCTGCTCGCCATGCTGCTGGCCGCCGCGCTGGCCCTGCTCGCCGCCGGCTACGGCCGCGGGGTCCACGAGCTGTGGGCCCGCCGAGGGGCCGGCCGGGTCCTGCCCGGCTGGCGGGTGGCCGCCTTCGGCGCCGGACTGCTCTGCGTGCTCGCCGCGCAGGACGGACCGCTCGCGGCCGCCGCACAGCGGTCCTTCGCGGGCCACATGACCCAGCACATGCTGCTGCTGCTCGGCGCCGGCCCGCTGCTCGCCGCCGGCGCCGCCGGCCTGCCGCTGACGCTGGCCTGCCCGCCGGCGGCACGGCGATGGCTGGCCCGGCTCCGCGTGGCCGGGCCGGTCCGCCGGCTCCGGCGACCGGCCGTGCTCGCGCTCACCGCCGGCGGCGCCCACGCGGCGGTGCTCTGGTTCTGGCACCTGCCCGCGCCGTACCTCGCGGCCGAACGGCAGCCGGTCGTGCACGCCGTGGAACACCTCTGCTTCCTCGGCTCGGCCTGGCTGCTGTGGGCGCCGCTGCTCGGCGCGCGGCGGCACCGGCTGCCCGTGCCGGCCGGCATCCTGCTGCTGATCGGCACCATGCTGCCGGCGTCCGCGCTCGGCGCGGTGCTGACCTTTGCGCCGCATCCCGTCTACCCGCCGGCGGTTCTCGGGCCGGACCCGCTCGCCGACCAGCAGCTGGCCGGGCTGCTCATGTGGGCGCCGATGGACGTCGCGGTGCTGGCCGCCACCCTGACCGCGTTCCTGCGCTGGCTCGTCGGCCTGCAACGGCAGCGCCCCGAGCGGGTGACATCACCTGAGTCCCGCGGCCCGCTGCCCGCCCCGACCGGGAGAGTCGTGCCATGAGCCGCCGGACCCGATGGCCCCTGCTGGTGGCGCCGCTGCTGCTCGTCGTGCCCGGCTGCGCACACACCAGCCCGCCGCCACCACCGGAGGTACGCGCCGGCCGTCCCGACCGCGGCGCCGCGCTCATCGCCCAGTACGGCTGCGGCTCCTGCCACACCATTCCCGGCATCGACCGGGCCGACGGCCTCGTGGGCCCACCGCTGACCCGGTTCGGCGCCCGCTCGTACATCGCCGGAGAGCTGGTGAACAACGCCGACAACCTGCAGCACTGGATCACCGACCCGCAGTCGGTCGAGCCCGGCACCGCCATGCCGAACCTAGGCGTGAAACCGATCGACGCCCAGGACATCGCCGCCTACCTCTACACGCTGGACTGAGCCGTGGGCGCGGGGACGTACCGGTCGACACGCCGGCGGTGGCAGCCGGGACGGGCGGTGGTGCTCGGCGCGGCGCTCAGCCTGGCCGCCGGCCCGGCGGCCCTCGCCGCCCCCGCGGACCCGACACCCGCCGGCTCCCCCACGCCGAACCGGGCCGGCGGCGCGCGAGGAGAGGAACTGTTCCGACAGAACTGTGCCAGCTGCCACGGCCAGCAGGGACAGGGAAGCCAACGCGGGCCGTCGCTGGTCGGGGTCGGACCCGCCTCGGTGGACTTCCAGCTCTCCACCGGCCGGATGCCGATCCCGCACGAGATCCCGCAGCCGGGCCGGGGCGAGCCGGTCTTCTCCTCTGACGAGATCGCCGCCCTGGTCGACCACGTCGGCAGCTTCGGCGGTGGCGGCCCGCAGATTCCCCGGGTGGCGCCGGGCAGCCTCACCGCGGGCCGGGAACTCTATGCCGCGAACTGCGCCCCGTGCCACGGGGCCACCGGCTCCGGCGCGCCCCTCACCAACGGCTGGATCGCCCCGCCGCTGTACGAAGCGACCTCGGTCCAGGTCGCCGAGGCGATCCGGGTCGGTCCCGGCCTCATGCCGGTCTTCCCGAGCCAGGTGCTCACCGACGAGCAGGTGAACGACCTCACCACCTACGTACGGCGGCTGGGCTCCGAACACCTGGACCGGGGCGGCAACCCGCTGGGCCGGCTGGGGCCGCTGGCCGAAGGACTCGTCGGCTGGATCGTCACCCTCGGACTGCTCGTGGCCGCGGCCCGCTGGCTGGGCCGGAGGGCCGGCGAATGAGGCGGCGCGCACCGGTGCCGGCCGCGCCACCCGGCGTGAACCGCCGGATCATCCTGTCCTTCCTGACCAGCGCGGCCGGCGCCATCGGCTTCGCGGTCACCTACGGTCTCGGCGGGCAGACCCAGTGGGAAGGGGTGTGCCTGGCGGTGGCGTTCGCCGGGCTGGCGACCGGCCTGGCGATCTGGGGCCGGCGGCTGGTGCCGGCCGGCGGCTACGTGGAGGAGCACGAGGGCTTCACCCCGCCGCCGGCCGAGCAGGCGCTGACCGCGGCGGTGCTCACCGCCCCGGACAGCCCGATCCGCCGCCGTGGCCTGCTCGCCGCGCTGGGGCTGGCGCTGACCGCGCTCGGCGTCGCGGCGCTGTTCCCACTCCGGTCGCTGCTGCCGTGGGACCGCAACCGGCCGGTGCCGGCCCGCCGGGACACCCCGTGGGGGCCCGGCGTGCGACTGCTGACCGCCGACGGGAAACCGCTGCGGCCCGAGGACGTGCCCGCCGGAACCATGGTCGGGGTGTTTCCCGAGGGCGGCACCGGCGCCGGCGACGCCCCAGCCTTCGCCGTACGGATGCAACCCGAACGGTTCACCCGGCCCCCGTCGGCCGGGCACCTCGCCGGACTGGTCGTCTACTCCCTGCTCTGCACCCACGCGGGCTGTCCGGTGCGGCTCTACCTCAAGGGCACCGGCCGGGTGCTCTGCCCCTGCCACCAGTCCTCGTTCGACCTGCTCGCCGACGCCGCCCCGGTCGCCGGGCCCGCCGCCCGGCCGCTGCCCGGCCTGCCCATCGAGCTGGGCCCCGACGGCTACCTCCGCGCCGGCGGCGACTTCACCGCGCCACCCGGCGCCGGCTTCTGGAGCCGGCGATGATCGTCGACCGGCTGGCCCGCGCCTTCGACGACCGGCTGCGGCTCTCCCCGCTGACCCGCAGGGCGCTGGCAAAGGTGTTCCCGGACCACTGGTCGTTCATGCTCGGCGAGATCGCCCTCTACTCCTTCGTCGCGCTCATCCTCACCGGCGTCTACCTGACCCTGTTCTTCGACGCGAGCTCCGCCGACCGCGTCTACCACGGCTCGTACGCCCCGCTGGACGGCACCACCACCTCCGCCGCGTACGCCTCCACCGTTCGGCTGAGCTGGGACGTCCGCGCCGGGCTGCTGATCCGGCAGACCCACCACTGGGCCGCGGTGGTCTTCGTCGCGGCGATCCTGGTGCACCTGGTGCGGATCTTCTTCACCGGTGCGTTCCGCAAGCCGCGGGAGCTGAACTGGCTGGTGGGCGTCACCATGCTGACGCTGGCCCTGGCCAACGGCTTCACCGGCTACTCCATGCCCGACGACCTGCTCTCCGGCCTCGGCCTGCGGATCATCGTGTCGGTGGTGGAGTCGATCCCGCTGGTCGGCTCGTGGCTGGCCGCCCTCGGCCTCGGCGGCGAGTTCCCGTCCGACGAGATGATCCCGCGGATGTTCGTCACCCACGTGCTGCTGGTGCCCGCGGTGCTGGTCGCCCTCGTCTCCGTGCACCTGGCGATGATCGTGCGGCAGAAGCACAGCCAGTTCCCGGGCCCGGGGCGCACCGAGCACAACGTCGTCGGCTCCCGGCTCTACCCCAGCTACACCCTGCGGTCGCTGGCACTGTTCCTCTGGGTGCTGGCGGTGCTGTTCGCCCTCGGCGGGCTCGTGCAGATCAACCCGGTCTGGCTCTACGGTCCGTTCGCCCCGGACCAGTCCACCTCACCCGCGCAGCCCGACTGGTACGTCGCCTGGGGCGACGGGGCGCTGCGGCTGTTCCCACCGTGGGAGTTCCACATCGCCGGCCACCTGGTACCCGCGCCGTTCTTCCCCGGCGTGGTGCTCGGCGGCGTCACCTTCCTCGCCCTGTACGCCTGGCCGTTCCTGGAGCGCTGGTGCAGCGGGGACCACCGCCCGCACCAGCTGCTCGACCGACCCCGTGACCACCCGGTCCGGATAGGTGTGGGCGTGATGGCCCTGACCTTCTTCGGGGTGCTGGTCGTGGCCGCCGGCGACGACATCCTGGCCCGGCTGCTCCGGGTGCCCGTGTACGACCTGCTCAACGTGTTGCGCGTGCTGGTGTTCGTGCTGCCGGTGCTCGCCGGCGCGTCGGCCTTCCTGCTGGCCCGGTCGTTGCGTCGGGGCGACGCGGCGCGCCTCGGCGAGCTGACCCGGTCCGACCTGCGCGCCGGCCGCCGGCCCGCCCCCGCGGCGCGGGCAGCGACCGACGAGCCGGAACTGCCGGCCCCGGACCGCCCAGGGGAGCGGATCGAGCTGTGGCCCGAGGGCGAGGTGTGGCGCTGGCGCTACCGCGACGAGCCGGCCGGCGTCGCGATCCTGAGCAACCGCGTGGTGCTGACCGAGCAGGAGGCCACCGAGGCGGCCCGGCTCGCCTACCCCGGCGTCGACCACGTGACGGTGCCCGGTCCGCCGCCGCCCGCCCCGCCGGGCCGGGTCCGCGCCGCGGTGCGCCGGTGGGGAAACGCCGCGCTGGGCGTCGCGGTGCTGGCGGGGGCCCTGCGGCAGCGCCGCGCCAGCCGGCGCGGCAAGGGCGGTAACGGGCCGGCGGGCCGGCGGGGCGGTGAACGGTGAACGCCGTCACCGCGTTGATCGGGCACCCCGGCGGGCTGGGCTGGGTGGCGCTGAAGGCGTTCCTGCTCTACGTCACCGCCGTGATCGCGCTGCGCGCCGGCGGGCGCCGGACCCTGGCCGAGCTGTCCGCCTACGACTTCGTGGCCGCCGTCGCGGTGGGTGCGGTGGTCGGACGACTGCCGAGCGCTCCGGACGCGAGCTACCTGGCCGGTGCGGTGACCCTGCTGGCCATCCTGGCCGGCCACGCGCTGATCACCTGGCTGCGGCTCCTACCCGCGGGCCGACGGCTGATCGAGGAGGGACCGGTGGTGGTCGTCTGCGAGGGCCGAGTGCTCTCCGGGAACCTGCACCGCGCCGGGATGACCCGGACCGATCTCGATGGCCTGCTACGGGAAAAGGGCATGTCCGAGGTCGACGGCGTCCACCTGGCCGTGTTGGAGGGCCGGGGGCGGTTGTCGGTGCTGCGCCGGGCGGCGGGCGGGTGACGGCCCGGGCGGACGTTGGCGTTCACCGGAGCGGAGTGGTGTCGAGGCGGCTGAGCCGACGACGGCGCCACCGGGTGCGCTACGCCCGCCCCCGACCGGACGAGCCGGTCCACGACGTGCCGCTGCTGCTCGGCGAGGTCGAAGAAGGTCCGCCACGTCGGTCGACTGACCGGCGAACCCGCCCTGCTATCTGGGCGTGCCCGCCGCGCGGGGAGTGGCCGGCACCAGCCGGCGGGTGATCCACAGTGGTGAGGTGACGGCGTTGCCCATCACCACCGCGTGCGCACCGGCGGCGAAGGCCTGGCCGATCTGCTCCGTGCCGCGGTACCGCCCTTCGGCGATCACCGGCACGGGCAGCAGCGCGGCGAGTCGGGCCACGAGTTCGAGGTCGGGCCCGTCGGTAGCCGGGCTGGCCGTGGTGTAGCCGGACAGCGTGGTGGCGACCGCGTCCGCGCCCGCCGCCACGGCGGCCACCCCCTCGGCCGTGGTGGAGACGTCGGCCAGGACCAGCGCGCCGGTCCGCTCGTGGAGCGCCCGGACGGTGTCGGCGAAGGTGCGCCCGTCGGGCCGGGGACGGTCGGTGGCGTCGACCGCGACGAGGTGCGAACCGGCGTGCGCCACCTCCAGCGCGTGGGCGGCGGTCGGGGTGATGAACACGTCGGCGGTGCCGTGCTTGTACAGCCCGATCACGGGCACGTCGACCGCGGCGCGTACCGCCCGGACGTCGTCGGGGCCGTTGACCCGGACCGCCACCGCACCGCCGCGGACCACCGCCGCCGCGACGCGGGCCTGCACGTACGGGTCGCGCATCGGGTCGTCCGGCTCGTCGGGCAACGGCTGGCAGGACACCACCAGCCCGCCGGCCAGGTCGTCGAGCACACTCACCCTCTGGTCCTTTCCTCGATGTCGGGCGGGTCCATGGCCAGCCGGGCCGCGCCGACCAGCGCGGCGTCGGCGCCCAGCGTGGCCGGCAGCAGCGGCACGTCCGCCCAACCCGCGGGCAGGTGCGCCGCGTAGGCGGCCGACGCGGCGGGCAGCAGGACGCCGGCCGCCCCGCCGGCCACGACGACGGCCTCCGGGTCGAGCAGGGCCACCAACCCCGCCAGGGCCGCGCCGAGAACGGCGCCGGCCCGGTCCACGGCCTGCCGGGCGACCGGGTCGCCGCCCGCCGCGCGCTGCGCCACGGCCCGGCCGGTGAGCCGGGCACCGGTCGCGAGGGCGTACGCGGCGGCCAGCCCGGTGCCGGAGGCGATCGCCTCCAGATGCCCGTACCGGCCGCACCCGCACCGCAGCCGTTCGGCGCCCGGCGCGGGCAGGTGCCCGACCTCGCCGGCCGCGCCGCGGGCCCCGGCCTCGACGCGGCCGGCGCGGACGATCGCCCCGCCCAGGCCGGTGCCGACGGCCACCAGGAGCACATCGGCGTGGTCCCGGCCGGCACCGGCCCAGCATTCGCCCAGCGCCGCGGCGTTCACGTCGTTGGTGACCCGTACGGGCCGTCCCAGCCGCACGCCGAGGGCGTCGGCGACCGGGGTGCCCGCCCAGCCGGGCAGGCTGTCGGTGGCGTACCGGATCCGGCCGCTCGCCGGGTCGACCGTGCCCGCGGCGCCCACCCCCACCGGGCCGGCGCCGGCGCTGCCGAGCAGGTCCGCGGCCAGGCCCGCGGCGGCGTCGAGCACCGCGTCGGGCCCGGACCGGGCGGGGGTGGGGACCTCGCGGCGGGCCAGCACCTCGGCGCCGGGGCCGACCAGGGCGGCCGCGGTCTTGGTGCCGCCGATGTCGACCCCGACCACCGGTGCCGTCATCCCTTCAGGCCGGTGTGCGCGAGGCCCTCGACGAACTGCTTCTGGGCGATGACGAACACCACCAGGACCGGCAGCGCGGTCATCGACGCCGCCGCGAGCTGTACGTCCCACATCGGGCCGCCGTAGGCGTCGACGAACTGGGTGAGCGCCTGCGGCAGGGTGAACTTCTCCGGCGAGGAGAGGAACACGATCGGTTCCAGGTACAGGTTCCAGCTGTGCAGGAAGGTGAAGATGGCCACCGCGCCCAGCGCGGGCCGGGACAGCGGCAGCGCGATCCGCCAGAAGGTGGCGAAGCGGCCCAGCCCGTCGACCCGGGCCGCCTCCTCCAACTCGCCGGGGAGGCTGATGAAGAACTGCCGCATGATGAACGTGGCCAGCACGCTCGGCGCCCCGAAGATCGGCACCAGGATCAGCGGCCAGTGGGTGTTGATCAGTCCGAGCTTGAAGAACATCTGGAACAGCGGCACGATCGTCACCTCGCTGGGGATCAGCAGGCCCGCGAGGACGACCAGGAACAGCACGTTCTGGCCCCGGAACCGGATCCGGGCGAAGGCGTATCCGGCCAGCGCCGCCACGGCCAGGGTGCCGACGGTGACGAGCAGCGCGATGTAGAGGCTGTTGAGGTACTGCTGCCCGAACGGCTGCAGCTCGAACACCCGCCGGTAGGCGTCCAACCGCGGGTTGGTCGGCAGCAACTGCGGCGGGAAGGCGAAGACGTCCGCCACCGGCTTCAGCGACGAGGTGACCATCCACCAGGTCGGGAAGACGAACGGCGCGGCCAGGACCAGCAGCACCCCGTAGAGCATCAGCTTGGTCCGCCGCGACAGGTCACGACTCATGGAAGACCCACCTCTTGCGCATCTGCCACTGCAGCACGGTCAGCGCGAGCACGATGACGAACAGCAGGATCGACAGGGTGGCGCCGTAGCCGAAGTGATGGAACTGGAAGGCCTGCTGGTAGAGGTAGTAGACGAGGACCGTGGTCGAGGTGCCGGGCCCGCCCTGGGTCAGCACCGCGATCTGCGCGAAGACCTGCAACGACCCGACCACCGTGATGATCGACGTGAGCAGGATCGTCGGGCTGATCAGCGGCACGGTGATCCGCCAGAACTGGCGCATCCGGCTCGCCCCGTCGACCTCGGCGGCCTCGTACAGCTCCACCGGCACGCCCTGCAGGGCGGCCAGGAACAGCACCATGTTCAGGCCGACGTTCTTGAACACCTGCACGACGATGACCGACAGCATCGCGCTGCCCTCACCGCGCAGCCAGTTCGGCCCGTCCACGCCGACCAGGTCGAGCAGTCCGTTGATCCCGCCGTTCTTCTGCAGCAGGAAGCCCCACACGATGGTCCAGGCCACCAGGGACACCACCACGGGGGAGAAGAACAGGGTGCGGAACAGGATCGTGCCCCGCAGCTTCTGGTTGAGCAGGACGGCCAGCAGCAACGCCAGGCCGAGGTTGAGCACCACCAGGCCGACGGAGAACAGCCCGGTGGCCCGCAGCACGGCGCCGAGGTTCGGGTCGTCGGCGAGCGCCGCGTAGTTGTCGGCGCCCACGAAGTCGAAGCTCCCGGCGAGGACGTTCCACTCGTGCAGGCTGTACCAGACCACGAGGATCAGCGGCAGGAGCACGAACAGCACGCTGCCGAGCAACTGCGGGGCGATGAACAGGTAACCGGCGAGTTGGTCCCGGCGGCGGCTGGTCCAGAACGGCCGGGCCCGGCCCGGGGCGGGCCCGGCAGCGGCCGGGCCCACCCTGGTGTCCGTCTGGGTCATGATCGTCGGCCCTACTTCGCCAGCAGCGGCTGGATCTTGGCGCAGACGCCGTCGAGTACGGCCTTGACGTCCGCGTTCGGCTGCCACAGCGGGTCCAGGCCGGCGCGGACCTGCTGGCTCAGCTCGGCCTGACCGGCGTGGCTGGGCTTGACCACGCCGCTGGTGATGCCGTCGATGACCACCTTCTGCAGCTGCTCGGGCTTGAGCTTCGGGTTCGTCTTCGCGAGGGTCTCGGCGGTCAGCTGCGACTGCCGGGGCGGCGGGAAGAACTGGGCGAGCTTCGCCGAGTTGGTGGGATTGGTGAGGAAGGCCAGGAAGTCGGCCGCCTGCTGGGCGTGCGGGCTCTTCTTCAGCACCCCGACGCCGGCCTGGCCGACCACGGCGTACGGTCCCTTCGGGCCGGCCGGCAGCGGCACGAGGTCCCAGCCGAAGCCGCCGTCCTCCAGCAGCGAGGCGCGGGAGATCTGGGTGACCGTCATCGCCGCGTCACCGGCGAAGAAGTCGGCGGTCGTACCCGGGCCGGGTAGCGCCTTCGTGGTGAAGATCCCCTTGTGCAGGGCGGTCATCGCCTCGACCATCTCCGGGCTGTTGAAGCCGCAGGTCCGGCCGTCCTCGCTCCACGCCTGGGCGCCCCACCCGGTCCAGAAGGTGGACAGGTTGTCCCAACCCTTGTAGTCGAAGTCGCGGATCACCAGGCCGGCTTTGCCGGACCTCGCCGCCGTCGCCCCGGCGGTGGCCAGGGCGTTGTCCCAGGTCCACTGCCCGGCCGCGATCAGCTCGGCCGGGGTCTTCTGCCCGGCCTTCTTGACCATGTCGGTGTTGACGAAGACCCCGAACGGCGAGGTGGAGAAGGGGTACGCGTACAGCTTGTCGTCGGCCTGCCACAGCTTGAGGGTGGCGGGGGAGATGTCCTCGTACTGGTAGCCGTCGGCCTTCTTGAGGGTGTCGTCCAGCGGCAGCAGCGCGCCCGAGGCGACGAAGTCGGGGGCCGAGTTCTCGAACACCCACGCGAGATCCGGCGCGTTCCCACCGGCGATCTGCGTGGTCAGGGTCGTGGTGTAGTTGTCGAAGGGCAGCGGATCGAACGTGATCCCCGCGACGTCCGGGTGGGTCTTGCGGTACTCGTCGGCGATCTCGTTGAACAGCTTCAGGTGCGCCTCGTTGGCCGACCAGACGGTCATCCGCAGACTGGCCGGACCATCGTCCTTCGCCTCGCCGCCACCACAGGCGGACAGGGCGAGGACACCGGACAGCGCCGCGGCGACAACAGTCAGGCCCTTTCCTGGTTTCACTATCTTCTCCTCACCGGGGGTTTCAGTAGCCCGCGATCCGCGGCCAGCGGCGTTCCACGCCGGCGGCCGAGATGCGGTCGGTGAACTCGGCCAGCAGGCGGGGGGTGCCGCGGACCGCACGCGGGGACTCGCCCCGCGTCAGACAGAAGTCGGCGAGCAGACCGGCGACCTCGCCGACGTTCCACTCGACCGGGTGCAGCCGGTAGCTGCCGTTGGTGATGTGCGTGGTGCCGATGTTCTTGCCGGCCGGCAGCAGGTTCTCCATCCGCTGCGGGATGAGCGCGCCGAGCGGGATCTCGAACGGGCAGGAGCCGACGTCGATGTAGTTGTCACCGCCGGTGGAGGGGTGCAGGTCGATGCGGTACATCCCCACGCCCACCGAGTCGGGGTAGGCCACCGCGCCGTGCTCACCCCGCACGGCGAGGGAGAGGTCCTGCTCCACCACCGTGTACTCGGCGCGGATGCGGCGGGATTCCCGGATGTAGGGCGCCTGCGCCAGGCCGTCGGGGCTGCCGGTCACGTCGCCGCGCAGCCGCAGGCCGGGGAAGCCGGTGCCGCCGTCGGGGCGGGGCGCCTCCGTCTGCAGCCAGTACAACACCGAGTACGACAGCTCGCGGGCCTTGGCCAGGTGCCAGGACGCGTTCGGCACGTCGATGACCGGACTCTCGAAGTAGTCGATCATCGGCCAGTTGACCAGCGTGATGTCGCTGCCGTACGCCCCGTCGACGAAGTTGCGCCGGGCGGCGATGCGCCGGAACGTCCACAGGTTGCCGTCACCCGGGTTGACGCGCTGGTCGGCGTTGACGCTCAGCGGGTCGTCGTCCGGGTTGGGGGTGAAGCTGCGCTCCACGATCTCCAGCGTGCGCGGGTGCGGCGACCGCCAGGACAGCAGCCGGTCACCCCAGAAGTCGGGCTTGTAGTCGCGCCAGAAGTCGTACCCGGCGGGGCGGTCGATGGTGTGATCGCCGTCGACGTGGTCCAGGGCGAAGCAGACCGACACCGCCTGCATGTTCATCGGCTGCGCCTCGGCCGGCGCGCTCGGCTCACCGGTCTCGGCCCGCGACTCGAACCCGGTGACGTACTCGGTGCCGGTCAACGGTAGCAGCTCACCGGTCTCGGTGGCGTCCAGGACGTACGGCGCCAGCACGTCGATCCGCTCGTCCCGGTCCCGGTGCGCGAGGGTGACCCCGGTGACCCGGTCCCCGTCGGTCTCCGCCGCGACCGGCCGGTACGGCTGCAGCACCGTCAACCGCCCCGACCCCCGGTACGGCGCCAGCATCTCCTCGATGACGGCGACGGCGACCCGGGGCTCGTGACAGATCCGGCTCACCCAGCCGGCACCGGGGTTGAGGTCGGTCCAGGCCCGGGACCGCCCGGTCAGCGGGTAATGGCGGCGGTAGTAGTCGCGGATGCCGTCGCGCAGGGCCCGGTAGCTGGCGGTTGCGCCGAACTGCTCGATCCAGGAGTGCTCGTCCGGCGGGACGG
Organism: Micromonospora sp. NPDC050686; assembly: GCF_040654475.1. NCBI lineage: Bacteria > Bacillati > Actinomycetota > Actinomycetes > Micromonosporales > Micromonosporaceae > Micromonospora > Micromonospora sp. NPDC050686. The sequence goes on along the minus strand of NZ_JBFAID010000054.1, from coordinate 13,344 downwards.
CCTGGCTGGTGAGCTGCCCGCCGAGCCAGTCGAACTCCTCGGTCAGGATGACGGACCGGCCGGCCCGGGCCGCGGCGAGCGCCGCGGCGACCCCGCCCAGTCCGCCCCCGACGACGAGGACGTCCGCACGCATAGATACCACTTGCTTCCTTCCAGTTGCGCGGCCGGCCGCTCAGCGCCGGTCGACCGCCGGATCAGGGGTGCCGAGGGTGTCGCCCTCGACGAGTTCGCAGGGCAGGAGCCGCTGCTGGGAGCCGGCTGCGCTGCCGTCGATGACGCCGGTCAGCACCTCGCCGGCCTGCCGGCCCATCTCCTCCCGCGGGATGTGGAACCCGGTGAACGCGATGTCGGTGGGGACCGGGACGGTCGGGTCGCCGAGGGTCACGATCGACAGGTCGCCGGGCACGGTCAGTCCGCGCCGGCGGGCGGCCGACTCCAGCGCGACCGCCGTGGCGAAGTCCTCCACGAAGGCGGCCGTGCTCCCGTCGGCCAGCAGGTCGTCCAGAGTCGCGTCGGCCGCCGTGGCGACCGCGGACACCTGGCGGGCGCTCTCCGCGGTGGCCGAGGCGGCGACGAACCCGCGCCGCCGGTCCTGCGAGGACTCGGCGGTCATGCCCATGCCCACGTACGTCAGGCGCCGGTGACCGCGCCGCAGCGCCAGCTCGACGAGCCGGGCCACCGCCGCGGCGTAGTCGGCGCCGACGTAGGGCACCGCTCCGCCGGCGTCGTCGCGCCGGCCGACGGCGACGTACGGAAATCCGTCGCGGTTGAGCCGGTGCAACTCCGCGCCGTCGATCTCGCGGCCGAGCAGGATGCACCCGTCGGCCAGGCGCAGCCGGTTGTCCTGGTGGAAGATGCGCCGCCGGCCGTCCACCACCGGCGCGCTGGTGAACAGCAGCAGGTCGCAGCCGACCCGCTCGGCGTACTCCTCGATGCCGAGCAGGAACGGGTGGAAGAAGTCCCGGCTGCCGCTGGGAAAGGCGGGCTCGTACGTGAAGACGCCGATGATCCGGTTGAACCGCGCGGCGAGGCGGCGGGCCACCGGGTCGGCGGCGTACCCGGTCTCGGCGATGACGCGCAACACCCGGTCCCGGGTCTCCGGGGCGATCCGGACGTCCGCGTCGGTCCGGTTGTTGAGCACCAGCGAGACGGTCGCCTGACTGACGCCGGCCATCCGGGCGATGTCACGTTGGGTGACGCGTCTGAGCGGAGGGGTCACGTCGGTCCTTCCCAAGGCGGCTAATGCGTATTAGCGCTCGGCGTTGGGAAGGAGCCTCGCGGCTGGGCTGCCGCGTGTCAAGAGGATGACGAAGATTTCTGGCCGATGAACTCCCAGGAGTAATGCGGATTAGCGCCAGCGGGGACCGGTCGCGGGACGGGGGTGCGGCGTCGAGCGGGGGAGGTCTTGACAGGAGGCCCTCCGGGCGCGCAACCTTTGAGAAACGTCGATGCTAATACGTATTAGCGAGCCGCTCCGGGGCATCCCCGGCGGTCGATGTCCCCTGCACGCCTACGGAAAGTCACCACCTGTCCCTCGCCGCCGGGTGTCGGCGCACCCCCGACGGCGGCCCGGCGCTGCCCTCGGCACCGCACGCCCGGCGCGGCGACCCACCCGACAGCAGAGGAAGACCCATGCCGAGACCACCCGCCCCGTCCCCCCGACGCGCCGTCGCGGCCACCGGCGCCGGCCTGCTCGCCGTCGCCCTGACCGGCGCCGTGCCGGCCGCCGCCGGCCCCGGCCTGAACTTCCCGCGGTTCAGCTATGCCGGCACCGCGTTCGACAAGAGCGCCCTCGCCTACAACCCGACGAACGAGTTCATCTTCCCGAGCGTCATCCGGGCGGCCGACTACTTCGCCAACCCGCTTGGCGCCTACTACCTGTACTACGCCCCGCACGAGCGGCCCGGCGGCATCGCCCTGGCCTACTCCGACTCGATCAACGGCCCGTGGACCGAGTACGACGCCAACCCGCTCATCAGCAACACCTGGCTGCCGCACTACTCCACGGTCAGCCACATCTCCTCACCGCACGCCGTCTGGATCGAGGACGAGGGCAAACTGTTCCTCTACTTCCACGGCGAGAACTCGATCACCCGGTTCGCCACCTCCGACGACGGCATCCACTTCAGCTACGGCGGCACCGCCGTCAGCCGCAACGACACCACCGGCGGCGAGACCTCCTACGCCCGGGTGTTCGAGCAGTCCGTGCCCCGGCTGGGCACCCGCTACCTGATGCTCTTCATGGACAACCCCACCGGTGGGGCACCCGGCCCCACCGGCCCGGTGTCCCGCCGCATCCGCTGGGCCGTCTCGAACGACGCGCGCAACTGGAACATGCAGCCCGAACCGATCGTCACCCCGCAGGGCGACGAGGGTCCGAACGCCTCCGGGCCGTTCTTCCTCCGCTGGAACGACCGCAACCTGGTGATCTACCACGCCGCCGACGGCAACATGCACGCGGTCGACGTCGGCGAGAACCTCGACCAGGAGATCCACCTCGGCATGGTGCACGATTCGCTGGCCGCCGCGCCCGACCTCGGCCGGTCCGCCGCACCGACGTTCTACTTCGACGGGTCCACCGCGCACATGTACTACGAGGCCGGTGGCCGGCTCACCGCGACCATCGCCCACGCCACCGCGGCCCTGGCCGAGCCCCTGCCGGTACGGCAGCTGGACTGCGCGGTGGACCGGCCGGTCCTGTGGCCGCCGAACCACCGGCTGGTCGACGTCGACGTGACCGTGGACCTGCCCGACGGCGTGCTCGGCCCGAACGCGTTCGCCCTGACCGGCGTGACCGGTGACCCCGCGGACATCAGGGACTTCGCCACCGGCACCCCCGACACCAGCGGCAGACTGCGGGCCGAACGCGCCGGCAACGGCGGGGACCGGGTGTACCACCTGACCTACGCCGGCCACGACGAGATCGGCCGACCGGTCGGCTGTACCGTCACCGTCACCGTCCCCCACGACGAGGGCGGCAGCTGAACCCGGTCGACACCCCGCCGACCCGCCGTCGGTCGAGCCCTGCCCACGGAACGGCGGGCGGCGGGTGGGGCTGACATCGCCGTGCCCAGGCGCCCGTCACGTCGAAGACCACGTCGTCGGCGGTGACGGTGGCCTGGGTGCGTCCGGCCGCGGAGGCCGCCGACCCGAAAATGGTGTGGGTCTCGGTCCCAGTGACGCCGAGGGCACCGGCACGAGCGACCGTGGCCGTTCCGGCCAACCGGCCCCGCCGGGATCGGTCTCCTCGTCGTCGCGGGGCAAAGGTCGAAGACTTGGCCGGCGTGCCACGGCATCACCTGCCCGGCTGGCCGTCGCCAGCGTCAGCCCTTCGTTCAGGAAGCCGGAGATGGTGCGCGACCAGCAGCGGCTCGGCCGGCTCCGGGAGTGTGTAGCCGAGTTCCTGCGAGATCTGGTTCGCGGTCCCCATCAGGAGCGGGAGGTTGCTCATCAGCTGGTCGAGGCTCGCGATGACCTCGATCGCCGTGATGGATGTTGCGGCGATGACCTGCCCGCGCGAGTCCCGGACGGGCGCCGCCACACACATCACGTAGGCGTCGTGCTCACCGTTGTCGGTGGCCCAGCCCTGTTCCCGGATGCGGGTGAGCTCGGCATCCAGGGAATCGCGGTCAGCGAAGGTGGTCTCGGTGAACCGCTCGAAGACGACGTGAGAGAGGAGGCGGTCACGCTCCTCCGACGGCAGGTAGGCGAGGATGGTCTTGCCGACGGCGCTCGCATAGAGCGACACCGCGCGCCCCACCCTGGACGGCAGCTTCACCGCATCGAACGCCGGACTGTCGACCTTGTCGATGTAGATGATCTCGTCGCCGGTCAGTTGCGCCAGGTGGACGGTGTGCCCGGTCTCGCGCTGCAGGCCACGCAGGTGCGCGGCGGCGAACTGGCGTAGGTCCATCGAGCCGAGCGCGAGCTCCGACAGCTCGATCAGTCCGCTGCCGAGCACGTACGTCCCCGCGCCGGTCCGGCGCACGAAGCGCGCGGACTCCAGTGTCTGCAATATCCGCAGCGCCGTGGACTTGTGGACCCCGAGCACGTCCGCCGCCTCCGTCAGCGACAGCGGATGCTCCGCGGACCGCCGGATGAGGTCGATCGCGCGACGAATCGATTGCGACAAGGCCCTGGCTCCCCTCGTGCGTTGGCTGCACCAGCACCAACGTTGCGTAATGTGCAATGTAGTTGATGCTATGCGCAACCGCTACTTGACACCGTTGCATATGTCGCTACGATCGTTGCAAATTGATGCGCCCGACTTGATCTCTTAACCGGGAGAAACAATGAGGAAGCAGCGCACCTGCCTCGGCATCCTTGCGGCGACCAGTGCCATCGGCCTGGTCGCCGCCCTCATGACCGGCTGTGGCTCCGACGCCGAACCCAGTGGTGGCGTCCGAAAGCTCACCTTCGCCGCCTCGACCTTCGGCGACCCCGGCCGTGGGCCTCAGCTGACACAGTGGATCGACGAGTTCAACAAGAGCCAGGACAAGATCGAAATTTCGCCGGCGGCGGTGCCGTACCCGACCTTCGGCCAGACCGTGCTGACCCAGATGGGCAGCGGCAAGGGCCCCGACCTCGTCCGCTTCGACATGCCCGAGTTCGAGGCTGCCGCCGACGCCGGCCTGATCGCGCCCCTGGACAAGGTGGTGGACGTCGGCAAGTACGACCTGCTGAAGCAGCCGGACCAGTTCATGGTCCACGACGGTGTCCGGCACGGCATCATCTTCGAGGCGTCGAACTACGCGATGTTCTACAACGCCGATCTCATCCCGAAGCCGCCGACCAGCTACGAGGAGTTCGTCTCCACCGCGAAGTCGCTGACCAAGGGTGACGTCTACGGCCTGGCCTTCCGGCAGACGGAAGCCGAGGAGGCCGGCGTGTGGCAGGACATCTTCAACTACGTTCACGGCTTCGGCGGCGCGTGGTCCGACGGCAAGAGCCTGACCATCAACTCGCCGGAGAACCTGAAGGGACTGCAGGCGTACAAGGACCTGTACGACGCGAACGTGATTCCGCGCGGCGCGGACGCGGCGACGTTCCGGCGGATGTTCGCCGAGGGCAAGGTCGGCATGGAGCTCAACAACGGCGGATACGTGACCGCGACCCGCGGCCAGAACCCAAAGCTGAACTTCAGCGTCGCGCCCATCCCGTTCCCGGTACGCAAGCAGGGCGCGATCCTCGCGCCGATCGTCATCAACGAGGCCAGCGCGGGCAAGGAGGAGGCGGCCACCTTCATCCGCTGGGCGCTGGAGCCGCAGAACCAGGTCAAGCTGCAGGAGGTCCTCGGTGCGAGCAGCGTCGCGACGACCACCCAGCGCAGCGCCCGGTCGCTCGAGCAGACCCCGTTCCTCACCGTGTTCGATGAGCTCACCGAGTCCAGCCTGCCGCAGGTCGTGCTGGGATTCGAGGCCAAGACGCCCGACATCCGCAAGGTCGTCGTGCAGAACGTGATCGCGGCCCTGCAGGGCAAGGCGGACCTCAAGTCCGCGCTGGACCGGGCCCAGCAGCAGGCCACCGAGCTCGTCGGCTGACAGCCATCGACAAGGCGACGCTGCCGGCGCCGCGACAGCCGGCGCCGGCAGCGCCCCGGCCGGGAAGGACCGAATTCGATGACTGTGCTTGAGCGGACCAGGCCCCCGGGACCGGTGCGCCGATCCGAGCAGCGGCGCCGGCGCAGCCCGCTGGGTAGCAAGTGGACGCCCTACCTGTTCCTGGGACCGGCCGCCGTCTTCATCCTCGTCTTCCAGGCGGTGCCGCTCGCGCAGGAGATGTACCTCAGCTTCACCCGGACGACGCTGCTCAACCCGACCCGCAGCCAATGGATGGGGCTCGCCAACTTCCACCGCATCTTCGGCGACCCCGACTTCCACCAGACGCTGCTGATCACCTTCGGCTACGTGCTCGCCTGCGTCGTCGGCGCGGTCGGCACCGGGCTCGCCGTCGCGCTCCTGCTCAACAAGGGTTTCCGCGGGCGGGGCGTGGCGCGCGCACTGGTGACCGTCCCCTGGGCTGCGCCCGGCATTGCGGTCGCTCTCATCGCGACATGGATGCTCAACGCGCAGTACGGGATCGTGAACCGGCTTTTGAACGCGGTCGGCCTCGGCGTTCCGGGCGGCGCGATCCTGGACAGCCCGCGATACGCGCTGCCGGCGGTGCTCGCGACGACGATCTGGCAGCTGTTCCCCTTCACCTCCGTGGTCCTGCTCTCCGCACTGCAGGCCGTTCCGCAGGACCTGAACGAGGCCGCGACCGTGGACGGCGCCGGACGGTGGGCCACCTTCAGCGCCGTCACCTGGCAGGTCATCAAACCCACCGTGGGACTGCTCGCGCTGCTCATGACGATCTGGTCGCTGCGGCGGTTCGAGTTGATCTGGCTGATGACCAAGGGCGGGCCCGTCGGCTCCACCGAGACGCTCGTCATCGACCTCTACTCGCAGGCCTTCGATTCCAAGGAACTCGGCTCCGCGGCGGCCATCGGCATGGTCGGCGTGGTCATCTCGCTCGTCGTCATCACCGGCAGCCGCTTCGTCGCACGGGCCGTGGAGAAGGAGGATGTCCGATGAGGCGCTTCCGCCTCGGTCTCACCGCGCGCATCGTCGCCGTGCTCGTCGTGCTGGGCGTCGCGGTGTTTCCGCTGTACTGGATGCTCGTCACGGCGCTGTCCAGCAACGGTGACCTGTTCGCCGAACAACCCCGGCTCACCCCCGACCTCGGCCGGTTCGGGGTCTTCGTCGACGCGCTGGCCGAAGGCAAGGCGGCCGGCTGGCTGCTCAACAGCCTGGTGATCGCCATCGGCACGATGGTCCTCTCCGTCGGCCTGGGCATCCCGCTCGGCTACGCGCTGTCCCGGTTCTCGTTCCGGGGCAAGGCCCTGCTGACCGTCGCGCTGCTGTTCACCCAGATGCTGCCCGAGGCACTCATGGTGGTGCCGCTGTTCGCGCTGTTCCGCCGCTTCGACCTGCTCGACTCGCTGATCGGCCTCGTCCTGGTGAATTCCGCCTTCGTTCTGCCCATTGTCGCGCTGATCCTCAAGGGCGCGATCGACGGCATACCCAGGGAACTGGAGGAGGCCGCGCGGGCCGACGGCGGCCGCCCCTTCACCGTCCTGACCCGCATCAACGTGCCGCTGATCGCCCCGTCGATCGCGGCCACCGCGGTCATCGCCTTCTTCCATGCCTGGAATGAATACGTATTCGCGGTTACCTTCATCTTCAATCCGGAGTTGCAGCCGGCGTCCGTAGGCATTGCGAATTTCATCGGCGAACTGGGCACGCCGATCCAGACGGTGATGGCGGTCGCCTTCCTGTTCACACTCCCCGCCGTCGCCTTCTACCTGTTGGCGCAGAAGTACGTCGTATCCGGAATGACCGCCGGCGCGGTGAAGGGTTGACGGAAAATGAAAATCGTCTCGGTGGACACCCTGGTCGTCGACTTCTATCGCACCAATCTTGTCATCGTGCGCGTCTTGACCGACGAGGGGATCGTCGGACTCGGTGAGGCCACCCTGGAGGGAAAGGAACGGGCCGTCCTGGGGGCGGTGGCCGAGGTCGCCGAAGCGGTGGTTGGCCTCGACCCCACCGGCATATCGAAAATTCTCTACGAACTCTCGCGGGACTGGTACTGGCGGGGCGGCCCGGTCATCATGACCGCCCTGAGCGCGCTGGAGATGGCCCTGTGGGACATCTCGGCCCGGGAACTCGGCGTACCGGTCTCCCGGCTGCTCGGAGGAGCGACCCGTGATCGGGTACGGGCGTACGCGAACGGCTGGTTCTCCGGAGCGGTCACGGCCGAGGACTATGCGGCCGCCGCGCGCCGGACCGTGCGCAGCGGCTTCCGCGGTCTCAAGTGGGATCCGTTCGAGAACTACGACCTGACCATCACGACCGGGCAACTGGACCGGGTGCTCGCCCAGGTCGACGCCGTCCGCTCCGCCGTGGGACGGGAGGTCGAGCTGTTCATCGAGGGACACGGCCGATTCGACGTCCGTCACGCGATCACCATCGCCAGGGAGATCGCGCAATTCGACCCGGTCTGGTTCGAGGAGCCGTGCCCGCCGGACAACATCGACGCCCTGGTCGACGTCCGCCGCGCCTCACCCGTGCCCATCGCCGCCGGGGAGCGGTGGTACGGCCGGCAGGGCTTCGCGCCGGCGCTCGCCCGCCAGGCGGTGGACTTCGTGCAACCCGATGTGACCCACGCCGGCGGGATCGCCGAGCTCGTCTTCATCTCGACGCTCGCCGCGACCAGCTATGTGGGCTTCGCACCGCACAACCCCAGCGGTCCGCTGAGTACGGCCGCGACGCTGCAGCTCGCGGCGACACTGCCCAACTTCCGCTACCTGGAGATCATGGCGACCGACGTGCCCTGGCGGCCCGACATCACCAACGAACGGCTGGTCCTGACCGCCGAGGGCGACGTGCTCATCCCGGCCGGCGTCGGGCTGGGTATCGAGGTGGATCTGGCCGTGATCGAGCAGCACCCGTTCACACCGCGCCCGGTGCGCATGTTCCGTGATGCCGTGTACGACATCCGCCCCCGGGACGCGCGATCCTTCTTCAACCTGGAGAGCGGCGCATGACGGTGCGTCAGCCCGCGGCGCGCGCCGCCGGGGCCGACTGGTTCGGCACCGCTGCCGAGGCGTTGCCGGTTGACGCCGGCCACGCCGTGCTGATCGGGCGGGTCTGGGATCCGTCCGTCGAGGGCCCGTCGCCGGTGGTGGTTCGGGGTGGTGATGTCTTCGACGTCAGCCACCGGTTCCCGACCGTCCGCGACATCTGCGAGCTGCCCGATCCCGCCGCAGCGGTGGCCGAGCTCGACGGTCCTCGGCTGGGCGACTTCGGGGAACTGCTGGCCAACACGGGCGCGGCGACCCGCGACGCCGCCCGGCCGTGGCTGCTCGCCCCGGTCGACCTTCAGGCGTTGAAGGCCGCCGGCGTGACCTTCCCGGTGTCGTTGATCGAACGCGTCATCGAGGAGCGGGCCCGCGGCGACCTGGCGCTCGCGGCGGACATCCGTGACCGGATGCTCGCCGACATCGGCGCCGACCTGCACAGCCTGGCCCCCGGCTCGGTCGAGGCCGAGCGACTGAAGGCACTGCTGGTCGCCGAGGGCATCTGGAGCCAGTACCTGGAGGTGGGGATCGGCCCGGACGCGGAGATCTTCACCAAGGGCCAGGTGCTTTCGGCTGTCGGCACCGCCGTCCCGGTCGGCGTGCTCGCGGCGTCCAGTTGGAACAACCCGGAGCCGGAGGTCGCGCTCATCGTCTCGTCGAGTGGCCGGATCGTCGGGGCCACCCTCGGCAACGATGTGAACTTGCGGGATGTCGAGGGCCGCTCCGCCCTCCTGCTTCCTCGGGCCAAGGACAACAACGCCTCGTGCGCCCTCGGGCCCTTGATCCGGCTCTTCGATCAGCGGTTCGGTCTGGAGCAGGTGCGCATGGCCGAGGTGCGCCTGCAGGTTCGCGGCGTCGACGGTTTCCAGTTGGAGGCGGTCTCCGAGATGAGGCGGATGTCGCGGGACCCGGAGGGGCTGGTGCGGCAGCTGATCGGCCCGCATCACCACTATCCCGACGGTGCGGTCCTGATGCTCGGCACGATGTTCGCGCCCATCCAGGACCGGGACCGCCCCGGCGAGGGATTCACCCACAAGGTCGACGACGTGGTCCGGATCAGCTGCTCCGCCCTCGGCACCCTGGTCAACTGCGTCCGGCACGCGGAGGAATGCGAGCCCTGGCGATTCGGGGTCCGCGACCTGATGGGCAATCTGGGTAGGAGGGGACTGTTGTGAACGTGGTCATCACCGTCGACCCGCGCAACGGCGGCCGTCGGACGACCGACCTCACCGAGACCGACGACTCCCGGCTGGCGGAGATCGCCGACCAGGCGTCCCGGACGGCCCGGTGGCTGTCGGGCCTGGGACGGCTCGGCCGGGCCGGCCTGCTCGACGCCATCGCCGCTTCGATGGAGGCCTGTCGCAGCCGGCTGATCGGGACGGCGGAGCCGGAGACCGGGCTGAGCCGGCCACGACTCGATCACGAACTCACCCGGGCCGCCGTCCAGTTCCGGATGTTCCGGGACGTGCTGCACGACGGCGGGTACGTCGAGGCCGCCATCGACCACGCCGCCGACACGCCACTGGGCCCTGGTCCGGACGTGCGGCGCATGCTCGTCCCACTGGGGCCGGTCGCCGTCTTCGGGGCCAGCAACTTCCCGTTCGCCTTCTCGGTCGCCGGTGGTGACACGGCCGCCGCGCTGGCCGCTGGCTGTCCCGTCGTGGTGAAGGCCCATCCGTCGCATCCGCTCACCTCGCACGCCTCCGTCGAGGCGATCGAGTCGGCGGTGCGCGGCATGGACGGGCCGGATGGTGTCGTCGCGCTGGTGTACGGGCAGCAGGCGGGCCTCGCGCTGGTACGGCATCCCGCCATCCGCGCGGCAGCCCTCACCGGCTCCGTCGGCGCTGCCCGGGCCATCCAGGCGGCCATCGACGAACGACCCGATCCCATTCCCCTCTACGGCGAACTGAGCAGCCTCAACCCCATCGTGGTGCTGCCTGGGGCGGCAGCCGACCGGGGCGACCAGATCGCCGAGGGCCTGTTCGCCTCCTTCACCGGCTCGGGCGGGCAGCTGTGCACCAAGCCCGGCCTGGCGTTCGTCCCGGCCGGCCCCGGCGGTGACCGTCTCGTCGAGGCGCTGCGCACGCGGGTCGCCTCTGCCGGCGGCGCGGTCCTGCTCAACCAGAATATCCGCGACGCGTTCCTCGCCCGAGCGGCCGTGATCGAGCGGGCCGGTGTCCGCGTCTCGGCGCGCCCGCAGGTCCCATCCGGGGAGGGCTTCACCGTCGCACCGGCACTCCTGGAGACCAGCCTGCCGGGCCTGCCCGCCGAGATCACCGACGAGTGCTTCGGGCCCCTGCTGGTGGTGGTCCGTTACCGCGCGGTCGCCGAGCTCGACGCGGCGCTCCGGGCCGTGCCGCCATCGCTGACCGCTTCCGTCCACACCGGGCCGGGGGAGGGAACCGCCGGGTTCCGCCGGCTGGTCGACCTGCTCACCGCCCGATCGGGTCGAGTCGTCTTCGACGGCTATCCCACCGGCGTCCGCGTCTCGTGGGCGCAGCACCACGGCGGACCCTGGCCGTCGACCAACACCGTGCACACCTCGGTGGGAGCCACCTCGATCCGTCGCTTTCTCCGCCCGCTGGCCTGGCAGGACGCACCCGAATGGATCCTCCCCGAGGAACTGCGAGACGATTTCACGAACATCCCCCGGCGCGTCGATGGGAGGTTGGAACCAGCAGTGCAACCCGTGCGGCGGTAGCCGACACGGCCGACCTCGAAGACCCGCCAGGGTCGCCTCACCCATTACCCGTCGCGGTGGTGCGGTTGATGTGGCGCTGCCCTGATGAATGAATGCCGAAAATGGTTTCCGCGCCAGCGCTTCTGGCGCCAGCCCTACCTTGCCTAATTGTTTCCCGGCCCAATTCAAACAGATTACGAAATCGTCTTGACCTGCCCGCAAGCCTTATGGTTGTATCCATTTCAACCAACGATGTTAGCGCTCACATTGCTGCATCGCTCGGTGTCGGTATCCGTTCACCTCCACCATCGAATTGCCGGCCAGGCCGGTCGATCCGGTCCGGCCGCGTGCCCGAGAGGGAGCAGGAACATGCCCATTGCACGTCCTCGTCTCTTGCCGATGCCGCCGAGTCGGCGGCTTGCGCTCGCGCTGCTGACGGCGATCACCGTCGCGGCCGGAGCGCTCGCGGCCCCCGCGGCGTCGGCCGCGCCGGCCGCGCCCCTGAGGCCCACCGTCACCCGCACCGACCAGCCGCCGACCGGGTACTCGGTCACCTTCAGGTACCAGGCGCCCGAGAACGTCCAGCAGGTCCACATCTACGGCGACTGGTGGTACTCCGACCCGGCGAACATCCCGTGCCAGGACTGCGGCGACGCCCGTCCGCCCGCCGAGTGGCAGCCGGGCGACGTCGCGGCCACCCCGTGGCACATCCAGGCCATGCAGAAGGGCCCGGACGGCGTGTGGACGTTCACCACGCCGCTGCCCGCCGGCACCTTCCGGTACGCCTTCACCCACGACTGCACCAACGAGCTCGCGACCGGCTGCACGCTGTACGACGACCCGGCCAACCGGTGGCAGATCCAGCCGCAGTACCCGGGCGCGCCCGGCGCGGTGCGCAGCACGATCTACGTTCCGGCCAGCAGGAAGTTCCCGACGTACGACACCGGCTACCAGGCGCCGGTGGCCACGATGGGCACGTTGGAGTCGCGGCGGTACACCTCGCCGCTGTCGACCAACCCGCGGGGCGTGCACGACATCGTCGTCTACACGCCGTACGGCTACGACCCCAACCGGGCCACGCCGTACCCGACGCTGTACCTCAGCCATGGCGGTGGTGACCACTCGACGGCCTGGACGATGCAGGGCGTGGCCCACCTCATCCTGGAGAACGCCATCCAGGACGGCGCCGTGCAGCCGATGGTGATCGTGTCCACCGACTTCAACGGCCTGCCCGGCGGCAACGAGGGCTACGTCAACGAGCTGCGGAACAACATCTTCCCGTTCGTCGAGCAGAACTACAACGTCTCCGCCCGCCCTGAGGACCGCGCGTTCGCCGGCTTCTCCGCCGGCGGTAGCCGGGCCTACACGATCATGTACAACCACACCAGCCTGTTCGGCTACCACGCCGCCTGGAGCGCGGGCGGCCCGAACGCCACCCAGGCCCAGATCGACCGGATGAAGGCGGTGGCCGGCGGCATCATGATCGGCACCGGGCTCCAGGACCGCCTGGGGAACATCGCCGACGCCTCGCAACGCAACGCCGCCGCGCTGCGGGCGGCCGGCGTCGAACTGGACGAGTTCAACGTGCCCGGCGTGCACACCTGGCATGTCTGGCGCCCGCTGCTGAACCACTACCTGCGGACCCTGGTGTTCCGCGCCACCACGAACGGGCTCGACGTCGAGGCCGAGCCGGCGGGCGCCTCCCACAACACCAAGGTGACCGCGACCGCAACGCTGGACACCGTCAGCACCAGCGTCGCCAACCCCTCCGGCAAGGTCGACTTCTACGCCGGTGACACGTACCTCGGATCCGCGCCGATCATCGGCGGGGTCGCCCGGCTGAAGACCGTCGTCCACGGGGCACTCGGCGCACCGGTCGTCGCCCGGTACGAGGGCGACAACCTCTTCAACGGCTCGCAGAGCGCGGCGGTCGACGCCCAGTAAGGCCGAGCTCCACCACCCTGCCCGTTGGGGCCGTGGCCGCTCACTCCTGACGATCGTCAGGAGCCCGGGTGTCGGCGGCCTTCTTCGCGGCGTCGACCTC
>NZ_JBFAID010000053.1:0-46175 GCF_040654475.1 Micromonospora sp. NPDC050686 | reverse complement strand
CCGGAAGGCGGCGGCTCACCACCGGCGCGGTCGCCTGGCTCGCCGGGGTCGCCGCCGCCGCGACGGCCGGGGTGGCAGTCGCGGCGGTCTCCCTCGACCGCCAGGCCGACTCGCCCTCCGGTCCGGGCAGTGCCAGCCCGGCCCCGTCCGGCGCGACGGGCGGCGCGCCGTCCGGTGGGACGACCGGCGGTACGCCGTCGGGCACCGGCGATCCCGTCCCGGGTTCCACCGGCCCCGACCCCAGCGGCGGTCCGCGACCGTCGAGCCCGGCCACGGCCGCCCAGCTGCCCGGCCTGTGCCGGGCGTACCTGGCCAAGTCCGTCGAGGGGCGGGAGCGGACGCTGCGGACGCCGGGGTTCCGGGTCCTGGTCGACGCCGCCGGCGGCGCCGACCAGGTGGCGGACTACTGCACCCGGCTGACACCTGCCGACGAGCCCGCGCCCCGGGCCAGCCGGACGCCGCCGGTGACCGGCTCGGCGGGCGCCCGCCCGTCCGCCTCCGCCACCCGGAAGTCCCCGCCGGCCGCCAGCAACCGGGCGACGCCGGCTGCCGCCAGCAACCGGGCGACGCCGGCTGCCGCCAGCAACCGGGCGACGCCGGCCGCCGCCACCAACCGGTCGTCCGCCCCGGGCGTCGTCCCCCCGACCGGCCGCCAGGACGGCTGACCCGCGCCGAGGCGCGGTCCGGACGCCCGGTCGCGGTCCCCGCGCCACCGCTGGCCGGTGGCCGGCTGACACCCGCCCGCCCGGCCGGTCGGGCCCGCCCGCGGTCCGGTCGGGTGCTCCACACCCCGACCACCGATCCGGACAAAAACTCGTCCGGCCGGGCGGGCGAAATTCGTCTGCTAGACAGAAGATGGTGAGGCCGCGTACGCGTCCGTTGGTGACGGTGGTGCGTGCCGGCGGACGGTGGAGCCCGCCCTGAGAAGGGAGCCGGACCCTTGGTGACGTCGCCCGAACTGGACCGGACCACGATCCTGCGGGAGGCGGACGCCGCAGCGCGGCATCTCGCCCGGATCTGCTTCAAGACCGGCCCGCCGGTCTTCACCGGCGTCGAACTGGAATGGACCGTGCACGACGCCGGCGATCCGGCCCACCCGGTGAACGGCAGGCGGCTGCGGGCGGCCCTCGGGCCGCACACCCCCACCACCCTCGACCGCGGCAGCCCCGCCGAGCCGCTCGCCCACGGCAGCGCAGTGACCCTCGAACCCGGTGGGCAGCTGGAGGTCTCCAGCCCGCCACGACCCTCGGTCGCCGCGCTGATCAACGCCACCGAGGCCGACGTCGGCCAGGTGAGCGGCCTGCTGGAGGCCGCCGGGCTGGTGCTCGGCCGGACCGGCATCGACCCGTGGCGCAGCCCCCGGCCGGTCGTCGAGACACCCCGCTACCGGGCCATGCGATGCGTCTTCGACCGGCGCGGCGCTGCCGGCCGCACCATGATGTACAGCACCGCCGGCCTGCAGATCTGCCTCGACGCCGGGGAACGGGGCGAGCTGCCGGCCCGGTGGGCCGCGGCGCACGCCGTCGGCCCGCCGCTGGTCGCCGCCTTCGCCACCGCCGACCGGCACGCCGGGCGGCGCACCGGGTGGGCCTCCGCCCGGATGGCGGCCTGGCTGGCGATCGACCCGGCCCGGACCCGGCCGGTCTGGTCGCCGTCGCACGCCGACCGGGACCCGGTCGCCGCCTGGACGGAGTACGTCCTCGCGGCGCCGCTGCTGTGCCTGCGGGGCGACGGCGCCGACTGGACCCCGCCGGCCGGGGTCACCTTCGCCGACTGGGTGGCAGGCGGGCTGCCCCGGCCACCCACCACCGACGACCTCGACTACCACGTCAGCACGCTCTTCCCGCCGGTCCGGCCGCGCGGCTACCTGGAGATCCGGTACCTCGACGCCCAGCCCGGCCGGGACTGGCGGATCCCGCTGGCCGTGCTCTGCGCGCTCTTCGCCGAGCCCGGGACCGTCCGCGCCGCCCTCGCCGCGGCCCGACCGGTGGCCGGCCGATGGCACGCCGCCGCCCGGTACGGCCTGACCGACCCGCCACTGGCCGCCGCCGCGGCGGCGCTGTGCGACCTGGCGCTGGCGGCCCTGCCCGGGCTGCACCTGCCCACCGACACGTACGAGGAGATCAGCCGAGGCATCCGGCGGCGGCGCGCCGCCGCGGAGAGGGGACAGCGGTGACCGTCAGCGACCAACTCGACGCCGAGCAGCTGCGCGACCGGATCGTCACGGAGCTGGACCGGACCCGGCGGCGGACCGCCCTGCTGACCGACGCGGTGGACGACGCCGACCTGACGCGGCAGCACTCGCCGCTGATGTCGCCGCTGGTCTGGGACCTGGCCCACGTCGGCAACCAGGAGGAGCTGTGGCTGGTGCGGGACGTCGGCGGACGCGAGCCGGTGCGCCGCGACATCGACGACCTGTACGACGCGTTCAAGCAGCCCCGCAAGGACCGGCCCGCGCTGCCGCTGCTGCCGCCGGCCGAGGCCCGGGCGTACGTCGGCACGGTCCGGGCGAAGGTGTACGACCTGCTGGACGGCATCCGGTTCACCGACCGCGACCTGGTGGTGGACGGGTTCGCGTTCGGGATGATCGTGCAGCACGAGCAGCAGCACGACGAGACCATGCTCGCCACCCACCAGCTGCGGTCCGGCCCGCCGGTGCTGGCCGCCGCGCCGCCACCGCAGCCGCGGGCCCGGGTCGGCGCCGAGGTGCTGGTGCCGGCCGGGCCGTTCACCATGGGCACCTCCACCGACCCGTGGGCGCTGGACAACGAGCGGCCGGCCCACGTCGTCGACCTGCCGGCGTACGTGATCGACGCGGCCCCGGTGACCAACGGGCAGTACCGGCGGTTCATCGCCGAGGGCGGCTACGACGAGCCGCGCTGGTGGAGCGGGGCCGGCTGGTGGCATCGGATGGAGGCCGGGCTGACCGCCCCGATGCACTGGCGGCGCGACGGCGACGGCTGGGCGTACCGCCGGTTCGGCCGGTGGTCCCCGGTACGCGACGATGAGCCGGTGGTGCACGTCTGCTTCCACGAGGCGCAGGCGTACGCCGCGTGGGCCGGCAAGCGGCTGCCCACCGAGGCCGAGTGGGAGAAGGCGGCCCGGTGGGACCCGGCCACCGGACGTTCCCGGCGCTACCCGTGGGGCGACGAGGACCCCACCACCGCGCACGCCAACCTCGGGCAGCGGCACCTGTGGCCGGCGCCGGTCGGCGCGTACCCGGCGGGCGCCTCGCCGCTGGGCGTGCACCAGCTGATAGGTGACGTGTGGGAGTGGACCTCCACCGCGTTCCGCGGCCACCCCGGCTTCACCGCCTTCCCGTACCGGGAGTACTCCGAGGTGTTCTTCGGCGACGACTACCGGGTGCTGCGCGGCGGGTCGTTCGGCACCGACCGGTCGGCCTGCCGGGGGACCTTCCGCAACTGGGACTACCCGATCCGGCGGCAGATCTTCAGCGGTTTCCGGTGTGCCCGCGACGCCCGCGCCGAGGAGGCGCACGGCTGATGTGCCGGCACCTGGCGTACCTGGGACCGCCGGTCAGCCTGCGGGCGCTGCTCTGCGACCCGCCGTACTCGCTGCTGCGCCAGTCGTGGGCGCCGCGCGACATGCGCGGCGGCGGGACGATCAACGCCGACGGCTTCGGTGTGGGCTGGTACCCGCGCGAGCCGGCACCCGGCCCGCGCCGCGGGCCCGATCGGCCGGAGGCGGGTCCGGCGCGCGGCGGTGAGCCGGTCCGGTACCGGCGCGGGACCCCGATGTGGAGCGATCCCACCCTGCCGGAGCTGGCGGCGGCGACCGTCAGCGGCGCGGTGCTGGCGGCGGTCCGCTCGGCGACGGTCGGCATGCCGGTGACGGACACCGCCGCCGCGCCGTTCGCCGGGGGCCGGTGGCTGTTCAGCCACAACGGGGTGGTCCGGGGCTGGCCGGACTCGGTGGCGACGATCGCCGCCGGTCTGCCGGTGCGGGACCTGCTCACCCTCGACGCGCCGACCGACTCCGCGCTGCTCTGGGCGCTGGTGCGGGATCGGTTGCGGGCCGGCGCGTCGCCGGCGGCGGCGGTCGCGGACACCGTCACCGCGGTCGCGGCGGCGGCTCCGGGGTCCCGGCTCAACCTGCTGCTCACCGACGGCGCGACCGTGGTGGCCAGCGTGGCGGGGCACGCCCTGTCGGTGCGCACCGGCGCGGACGCGGTGCTGGTGGCCTCCGAACCGCTGGACGACGAGCCCGGCTGGCAGGCGGTGCCGGAGGGCCGCCTGGTGGTGGCCACCGCGGCGGGGGCCCGGATCGACGCCCTGGCGGGCGCATGACGGCGGCACGGCCGGCTCGGCCGCCGGGAGACCACGTATGTAGCCAGTCTCGGTCGACGGGGAAGGAACGACAGATGAGCGCGGAGCCGCTGGAGATCTATCTGGAGGAGCAGGACATCGGGCGGAGCCTGCGGGAGGACGTCCGGGCCGGGCTGACCGCGAACCCCAAGTGGCTGCCCCCGAAATGGTTCTACGACGCCCGGGGCAGCGAACTGTTCGACGAGATCACCCGGCTGCCCGAGTACTACCCGACCCGCGCCGAGCGGGCGGTGCTGGCCGAGCGGGCCGGTGAGATCGCCGCGACGACCGGGGCGAAGACCCTGATCGAGCTGGGGTCGGGGTCGTCGGAGAAGACCCGGCTGTTGCTGGACGCCTTCACCCGTCGCGGCGGGCTGGGCACGTTCGTGCCGCTGGACGTGTCGGTCAGCGCGCTGCGCCGGTCCACCGCGCGGATCGCCGCCGCCTATCCCGGCCTGCGGGTACGCGGGATCGTCGGCGACTTCACCCGGCAGCTGGACCGGCTGCCCACCGGTGGCCGGCGGCTGGTGGCCTTCCTGGGCGGCACGATCGGCAACCTGCTGCCGATCGAGCGGGCGGAGTTCCTCACCGCGATGCGCGCCGCGCTGGAGGCCGGCGACTGGCTGCTGCTCGGCACCGATCTGGTCAAGGACCCGGGCGTGATCGTCCCGGCGTACGACGACGCGGCCGGGGTGACGGCCGAGTTCAACCGCAACGTGCTGCGGGTGATCAACCGGGAGTTGGGCACGGACTTCGACCCGGCGGCGTTCGACCACGTGGCGATCTGGGACGCGGAGCACGAGTGGATCGAGATGCGGTTGCGTGCGCGGCGGCCGATCCGGACGCGGGTACTGGACCTGGACGTCGACTTCGCCGAGGGGGAGGAACTGCGCACCGAGATCTCCGCGAAGTTCCGGCCGGAGCGGATCGCGGCCGAGCTGGCGGAGGCGGGCTTCGTCACCCACGACTTCTGGACCGACCCGGACGGCCGATTCGGGGTGACGCTCGCCCGCGCGGACTGAGGCGGCGTGGCCGGGCCGGCCGGGGTGAGTCCGTTCACCCCCGGCCGCCCGGCCAGCGCCGGTCGGCTAGGCTGGCGGCGCGAAGGGGAGTAGCCCCCAATGTCGTGGTCGACATACTGGTGCGTTCCGCATCCGGCCACGCGGCCCCGTCTCGGGGCGGGCGAGACCTTCGACTCAGGCTGTCACAGCCGGGTCGAGGGCGCCCCCGTTCCTCCTCCCGGCTCGGATCGGGAAGGTTGTCATGGAGGGTTTCCTCGTCGCGCTGGTCGTCAGCTTCGGCGTCATCTTCGTCGCCGAACTGGGCGACAAGTCCCAGTTGATGGCGCTGACGTTCGCCACGCGCTTCAAGCCGGTGCCGGTGCTGATCGGCATCACCGTCGCCACCGCCGTGGTGCACCTGGCCTCGGTCGGCATCGGCTACGGCCTCGGCGCCGCCCTGCCGACCGGCTGGATCTCGTTGATCGCCGGTCTGGCCTTCCTCGGCTTCGGCGCCTGGACCCTGCGCGGGGACCAGCTGACCGAGGCGGAGCGGCGCAAGGCCGAGCGGTCCACCAAGTCGGCGATCATCACGGTGGGCGTCGCGTTCTTCCTGGCCGAGCTGGGGGACAAGACCATGCTGGCCACCATCACGCTGGCCACCAAGTACGGCTGGTTCGGCACCTGGCTCGGCTCCACGGTCGGCATGGTCGCCGCGGACGCGCTGGCCATCCTGGTCGGGCGGCTGCTGGGGCGGAAACTGCCGGAGAAGACCATCAGGTACGGGGCCGCCGTGCTCTTCGCCATCTGCGGCCTCTGGCTGATCCTGGAGGCGGTGCGCGAGCTGACCTGAGCCGGCCACCAGAGCGCCGCGCGTTGTTTCGCCGGTCCGGCGGCGGGAACGATCACGGCATGCCCTGGTCGCACCCGGTGAAACCGCAGACAACGGGAGGAACACCGCATGAGCCGGCATGACGAACCCAACGAGTACGGCTTCGCTGGCGGGGCCACCGCCCCCGAGCCCCCGCCCGGGGGCCGCCCCGACGAGCAGGATCTGGCCGAGGCGGTGGCCGTGCCCGGTGACGACCTCACCGAGCCGGCGGCCGACGCGCTCAGCGACGAGACCGCGGAGCAGGCGGAACGGGCGGAACAGCGGACCCCGCAGCGCCGCGAGTGAGCCCGGCCCGGTCCGGGGTGCGGTCGGCCGCGCCCCGGACCGGCGGGCATCCGGTCCCGGACCGGATCGCGGGGCGGCCCGGCCGGGTGGCTCAGCCGCCCTGGACCGGCCGCTCCTGGTAGACGTCCGGCACGCCGTCCCCGTCGGCGTCCCGCGTCTCTTGCTGGGCGATGCGCCGGTAGGCCGAGTTGCGCCGTACCAGGACCACCGACGCCAGCACCGCCGCGGTGACCGAGGCGGCCAGCACGGCGGTCTTGACCCGGTCGTCCTCGGTGCTGCCCACGCCGAAGGCCAGCTCGCCGATCAGCAGCGACACGGTGAAGCCGATGCCGGCCAGCAGGGCGACCCCGAGCAGATCCGCCCAGCGGATGTTCTCGTCCAGTTCGGCCCGGGTGAAGCGGGCCAGCAGCCAGGTCGAGCCGAGGATGCCGATCGCCTTGCCCAGCACCAGGCCGGCCACGATGCCGATCACCACCGGGTCGGTGAGGACCGCGCCGAGGTCGGCGTCGCGCAGCGAGACGCCGGCGGCGAAGAAGGCGAAGACCGGCACCGCGAAGCCGGCGGAGACCGGCCGCAGGCGGTGCTCCAGGTGCTCGGCCAGGCCCGGGCCGCCGCCCTTGCCGCCGAGCACCGGCACGGTGAAGCCGAGCAGGACCCCCGCCACCGTGGCGTGCACCCCGGAGACGTGCACCAGCGCCCAGGCCAGCACGGCCAGCGGGACCAACGCCCACCACCAGGTCTTGCGGCGCTGCACGAGCAGGCCGAAGGCGGCGATCGGGACCAGGGCCGCGAGCAGCGGCAACGGGCTGAAGCCGGCGGTGTAGAAGATCGCGATGATGGTGATCGCGAAGAGGTCGTCCACCACGGCCAGGGTGAGCAGGAAGGCGCGCAGCCCGTGCGGCAGGTGCGAGCCGATCACGGCCAGCACGGCCAGCGCGAAGGCGATGTCCGTGGCGGTGGGGATCGCCCAGCCGCGCAGCCCCGACCCCCCGGCGCCCAGGTTCACTGCCACGTAGATCAACGCGGGCACCAACATGCCGCCCAGGGCGGCCACCACCGGTAGCGTGGCCCGGCGCGGGTCGCGCAGGTCACCGGCGACGAACTCGCGTTTGAGCTCCAGCCCGACCACGAAGAAGAAGATCGCCAGCAACCCGTCCGCGGCCCACTGGGCCAGGTCCAGATCCAGGTGCAGCCCGGCGCCGCCGGGCCAGGGCACCCAGCGGGCCAGGGCGACGTACGAGTCTCCCCACGGCGAGTTGGCCCAGAGCAGGGCGAGCACCGCGCCGAGCAGCAGCAGGCCACCGCCGACGGTCTCGGTACGCAGCACGTCGCCCAGGAAGCGGGCTTCCGGCCAGGAGCCGCGGGAGAGGAGCCGGCGCCGCGTCGGGCCGGTCGGGTCGGTGGGACGGAAGGCCATGGGCGGGCTTCACCTCGGGGTACGGGGACGGCAGGGACTCACCGCCGACCAGACTTCCCGGCACACCCGTACCCGACCCTATCCGGGCCGCGACCGCGGTGGCGAGTCGTGGTGCCGCGAGGTGGCTCACCGGGGGACCGGCAGCACCTTCCACAGTCGGTCGGCCTGCTGCCCGCAGAGTGTCTCCATCCGCTTGACCAGTTCCTCCGCTTCGCCGTACGGGTCGAGCGCGCGGATCTCGTCGGGGTGCAGCGGAGGCACCGGCACGTGGGAGATCAGCGGGTGCAGCGGGCGGGTGTCGACCTCGTCGGCGCCGAACAGGTCCTCGTGCAGCTTCTCGCCCGGCCGCAGCCCGGTGAAGATGATCTCGCTGTGCCCGGGGGCCTCCGCGGCGAGCCGGCGCGCCACGTCGGCGATCCGTACCGGCTCGCCCATGTCGAGCACCAGCGCTTCCCCGCCCCGGCCGATCGAGGCGGCCTGGAGCACCAGTTGCACCGCTTCCTGGACGGTCATGAAGTACCGGGTCACGTCCGGGTGGGTGACGGTGATCGGCACCCCGGCGCGCACCTGCGCCTCGAACGCGGTGAGCACCGAACCGCGGCTGCTGAGCACGTTGCCGAACCGGACGCTGAGGTGGCGTCCGCCGAACTGCTCGGCGTAGTGGGCGGTGAGCCGTTCGGTGATCCGCTTCGAGTAGCCGAGCACGCTGATCGGATCGGCCGCCTTGTCGGTGGAGATGTTCACGAACTCGGCGACGTCCCGGCACGCCTCGAGCACGTTCAGCGTGCCCCGCAGGTTGGTCTTGACCGCCTCGCCGGGGTGGCGTTGCAACAGCGTGAGGTGCTTCAGCGCGGCGGCGTGGAAGACCACGTCCGGCTGCCGGTCGGCGATGATCCGGGCGATTCCGTCCCGGTCCCGGATGTCGGCGAGGATCAGCTCCGGCCCGTCGAGCAGGGCCCGGCCGTGCAGCGACATCTGCAGCGCGTGCAGGGCCGATTCGTCCCGGTCGAGCATCATCAGCTCGCCCGGCTCGCAGCGGGCGATCTGCCGGCACAGCTCCGAGCCGATCGAGCCGCCCGCGCCGGTGACCAGCACCCGCCGGCCGGTGAGGCCGTTGCGGTCGACCATCAGCTCGGCCACCCGCTGGGCCCGGCCGAGCAGGTCGGTGATCTGCATGTCCCGGACGTCGGTCACCGCGACCGGGCGGTCGAGCAACTCGTGCACCGGCGGGAGCACCTTGAACGCGGCGCCGGCCTGCAGGGTCCGGGCGCGCACGTCGCGCATCAGCTCGGGCTGCGCGCCGGCCATCGAGAAGATGACCGTGTCGGCGCCGGTGAGCCGGACGGCGTCGCCGACCTGCTCCCGCCCGCCCAGCACTCGGATCCCGGCCAGGCGCAGGGTCCGGTTGTCCCGGTCGTCGTCGAGCAGGCCGACCGGTCGGTACCGGCCGGCCGGGTCGGCGAGCAGCACCCGGACCAGGCGCTCGCTGGTGCCGTCCACCCCGTAGATCAGCGCCCGGGTCGCCGCGGCGCGGACCGGTCGGACCCGCTCCCGGTGGAAGCGGAACCCGGCCCGGCCGCCCGTCATGACCAGGAACGCCACCGCGCCGCCGACCAGCGGGGTGCTCGCCGGCACCGGTCGGACGGCCATCGGCAGGAGTACCGCCAGCGCGATGGCGACGGCCAGCGCGCCGGTGACCGCGAGGTCGCGCGCCTCGGCCGCGCTGCCCACCGGGTGCCGGCCCCAGACCGCGAGGCGGATCCGCTCGGCGCCGGTGTGCACGGCGACGCAGCCGAGGGCCGCGGCCATCGCGACGGTGGCGGTGTGCGCGGTGAGACCCCACTCGTACCGGGTCGCGGCAGCCGCCAGAAATCCGGCGCACCAGGCAGCCATGTCCAGCGTTAACAGAGACAGGGCTCGGGCGTGCCGATTCATCCTGGTGGGCGCGACGGGGCCGGGCGAGATGGGCGATACGAGCACCGTTGTCTCCCTCTGGTTACTACGTCACCGCGTGAGGGGTTTGCGGCAATCCAAGGCCTTTATCGTCTACATTCGGTTCGTACGTCATGACGCGTGATGTGGGATAGCTCAATCCTTACATGGTGTCTGTGCCTATTAGGGGGTTTTCTGTGCAGCTCAGCCGTGTTGTCCGCCGCGACGGGAGGCCGACCTGATGGACGTGCGCACCAACCTGCGCCTGATCCGCCGCAACTGGTGGATCCTGGTGATCACGGTGATGATCGCCCTGGGCGTGTCCGCGCTCGTCACGGTCCGTACCGAGCCCCGCTACGAGGCCACCGCGACGTTCTTCGTCACCACCCCTGGCAAAGGGGTGAACGAGGCCTATCAGGGAAACTTCCTGATGCAGCAGCGGGTCAAGTCGTACATCGACCTGATGCGCAGTGATCGCCTTGCGCAGGGCGTGGTGTCGAAGGTGTCCCTGGGCCTCACCGCAGATCAGGTGCAGCGCCGGATCAAGGCCGAGGTGGTCCCCGACACGGTGCTACTGCGGGCGACGGTCATCGATACCGACGCCCCGCGGGCCCTCAAACTCACCGAGGCGGTCGCCGCCGGCTTCGTGGACCTGGTCAAGCAGGTCGAGACGCCAGCGGGCGGTGGCGGCCCGACCATTAAGATCGAGGTGATCAGCGGCCCGCGGGTGAGCTCGGCTCCCGTCTCCCCGCAGCCGGTCCGCAATCTGGCCCTGGGCGCGCTGCTGGGTCTGCTGCTGGGTGTGGCACTCGCGATGCTGCGGACCCGACTCGACACCCGGCTGCGCGACGCGTTGACCCTCCAGCGGGTCACCGGCAGCCCGTTGCTGGGCGAGATCCCCTTCGACGGGGCGGCCCGCTCCGCCCCGCTGATCGTGGGAGAGCAGGCGAACTCGGCCCGCGCCGAGGCGGTCCGCAAACTGCGCACCAACCTGCGTTTCGTCGACGTGCACGAGCCCGCGCGGGTGATCGCGGTGACCAGCGCCCTGCAGGGTGAGGGCAAAACCACTCTCTCCTGCAACCTGGCCATCGCTCTGGCCGAGGCGGGCTGGCGGGTGGCTCTGATCGACGCCGACCTGCGCCGCCCCAAGGTCGCCGACTACCTCGGCCTGGAGTCCGGGGTCGGCCTGACCGACGTGTTGCTCGGCGACGTGCAGGCCGGCGACGTGGTGCAGCGCTGGGGCGACAAGTCACTGCTGGTGCTGCCGAGCGGTACCACGCCGCCCAACCCGAGCGAGTTGCTCGGCTCCAAGGCGATGGCGGACCTGCTGGTCGTGCTGCGGCAGTCGGCGGACATTGTGGTCATCGACACGGCGCCACTGCGCAGCGTCACCGACGGGGTGGTGGTCGCCGTGCAGGCAGACGGCGCATTGCTGGTCAGCCAGCACGGACGCACGGATCGCAACCACGTCGCCGCGGCTGCTCTGGCGCTCCAGTCGGTCTCCGTACGGCTGCTCGGTTGCGTGCTCAACATGGCTAAAATCGCCAGGGTCGACAAGTACGGCTACGAGAGCTACAGGGTCGTGGTTCCGGCGAAGCCGGCGACGGTGCCGGTCGATCGGGCACGGGCCGCGACGAACCTCGGACGGGCCCAGTCAGGCGAGGCGCATCGGGTCCACGACGAGACCCAGCACCTCACCCGGCTGCCTCGATGAGCGCCACGACCGGCAGCAGGGCGCGCTCGATCTGCCGGGCGCAGCGCCGGAAGTCCTCGGGTGTCCCGCGGACCGGGTCGATGATGTCGTCGTCCTCGGGCGCGGCCGGTTGCAGCCGGCCGCGCACCCGGGCGGCAGCCCGCACCACGGCCGGGAGCAGGCCGGCCGCGACGTCCACCGGGCGGTCGGCCTCCTCGGCGAGCCGGGCGAATTGGAACACCGTGAACGTCCGGTGCAGCGCCCTGGGCGCGAGAGAGACGCAGATCGAGCGGTGCCGCCGGCTGGCGGTGAGCACCAGCCCCGCCTCGGCGAGGTGCCGGGGTGACAACCGGCGGCTGCGGAATGTGTTCGGGTCGGAGCCGGTCTCGGCGGCAACGTTCGCCGCGAACGGGTGCATGGGTCGGCCTTCCAGGGCGGCCGTGCCCACGCTGGAGACCTCGACCGGCAGCTTCTCCATCAGCCTCGCGGCCAGGTACTCAGCCATTGGCGACCGGCACAGGTTGGCGTGGCAGACGAACAGGACCCGCTCGGCCATGACGGCCCCTCTCCACGGTGGTGTCGGCGGGGTGGCGACTTTGGCTCGACCCGGTGGCATCGTGGTCGGCGAGGGACTGGGCCGATCCTACGCCGACCGGGGGCCGGCGCCGGGGCCCGCCGCGCCGGTCCGGCGAAGCGGAGGATCGGGATGAAGATCGGCATTCTGTCGTACCACTTTCCGCCCGAACCGGCGTTCATTCCCGGCAGCCTGGCCGAGGAGCTCGCCGCGCGCGGCCACGAGGTGCGGGTGTTGACCGGCTTTCCGGACTACCCGGGGGGTCACGTCTACCCCGGCTGGCGCCAGCGGTGGCGGCACGAGACGCACAGCGAGCGCCTGACGGTCCGCCGGGTGCCGAGGTACGCCCGCGGCGACGGCACGGCCGGCGCCCGGATGGCGGCGTACCTCTCCTTCGCCGGCAGCGCGGCGCTGATCGGCCGCCGCTACCTGGCCGGCGTCGACGCGCTGTACGTCTTCCACCTCCCGCCGACCGCCTTCGCCACCGCCGGCCTGCTGCGGAGGCTGGGCCGGATGCCGACCGTCCTGCACGTGCAGGACGTGTGGGCCGAGGAGGACGAGGCGGTCGAGAGCGCGGAGCGGCGGCGCTGGCCGGGCCGGATCGGCGCCACCATGGCGCGGGTCCACCGGGAGGCGGACGCGCTCGCGGTCAGCGCGCCGTCAATGCGGGACTTGGTGGTGGCCGCCGGCGCCGCGCCGGACCGGGTGGGGTTGGTGCTGAACTGGACCGACGAGCGGATCTTCCGTCCCATCCGGCCCAGTCCGGCGGCCCGCGGTCTGATCCGCCGGGACGGCCGCGGCGTGGTGATGCACGCCGGCACGATCGGTCGGCGGCAGGGCCTGGAGACCGCGGTGCGGGCGGCGGCGGCGCTCGGCGACCGGATGGACCTCGTCCTGGTCGGTTCCGGGCCGGAGGAGCGGCGAGTGCGGGGGCTCGCCGATCAGCTCCGGGCGGAGAACGTGCGGTTCGTCGAGCGGCGCTCGGCGCTGGACATGCCCGATCTCTACGCGGCCGCCGACTACCAGCTGGTGATGCTGCGCGACCGGCCGGAGCTGCGCGGGACGGTGCCCGGCAAGCTCCAGGCCGCGCTCTCCTGCGCCGCGCCGGTGATCGCCTCGGCCGGGGGCGACACGGTGGAGCTGGTGGAGCGGGCCCGGGCGGGGCTGTCCTGCGCGCCCGAGGACTGGGCCGCGCTGGCGGACCGATTCTGGCTGGCGTCCACCATCCCGGAACCGGCCCGGCTGGAGATGGGGCGGCGGGGCCGCGAGGCGTACCAGCGGGAGATGTCGCTGTCGACCGGGGTGGACCGGATCGAGCGGATGCTGCACGAGGTGTCCCGGGCGGGCCGGGCCGGTGCCCGGCGAGAGCGAACCATCCTCGCGTAAGGCATTTTTGCCTGCTGAAGCCATCGAAATGCCCTACATTCGGTCGTTATTCGTGCTAGAAAGGCGACGTTTCATCGTTTCTGTCCGTTTATGGCTGGGGTGTGGTGTGGCGGAGACGGCTGGCTCGAATCGCCGACGGGCGCAGGCCCGCCGACGCAAGCGCGCACGCGTTCGACGGGCGCTGCTCGCGTCCCTGGTGGCCGGCTCGCTGCTGCTGCTCGGCGTCGGATGGGTCGCCTTCCAAGGCTGGCAGGCGCGCGCCCACCTGGTGAACGCGGCGGGGCTGGCCCGGCAGTTGAGCGCGGACGTGGTCGGCGGCGACGTCGACCGGGGGCAGCGCACCCTGGCCGCGTTGCAGGAGCAGTCCGCCAAGGCCCGGGCGTCGACCACGGGGCCGGGCTGGTGGCTCGGGCAGCGGGCGCCGTGGGCCGGCGACGACCTGGCCGCGGTACGCGAGATCGCGACGGCCGTCGACGACCTCGCCCGGAAGGCCTTCCCGAGCCTGCTGCGCACCGACCTCGCCTCGCTGGTGCCGAAGGAGGGGCGGCTGGACCTCGGCCGGCTGCGGGCCGTGTCGGCCGAGATCGGCGCGGCCGACGAGGTGGTGCGCGCGACCCGGACCCGGCTCGCGGCGGTGCCGCAGGACACGCTGGTCAGTCAGGTCCGGCAGGCGCTGACCGACCTGCGCGGGGAGATGGACCGGCTGGCGAACCTCACGGGCGCCGCCCGGCAGGGTGCCGCGCTGCTGCCGCCGCTGCTCGGCGCCGACGGCGTCCGCAGCTACCTCCTGCTCTCGCAGAACCTCGCCGAACTGCGGGCGACCGGCGGCATGTTCGGCGCGTACGCCGTGCTGCGCGCCGAGAACGGGCAGATCCGGATGGTCCGGCAGGGCACCAGCGCGGAGTTCGGCCGCTTCGATCCGCCGTTGTCGGTCCCGGCACCCGTGCGGGCGCTCTGGGGCGAGCTGCCCGGCGCGTACCCGGCGGATGTCAATCTCGTACCGGACTTCCCCACCGCGGCGGCGCTCTACCGGGAGATGTACCAGCGGCACACCGGGGCGAGCGTCGACGGGGTGCTGGCCGTCGACCCGGTGGTGCTGTCGTACCTGCTCGCGGCGATCGGCCCGGTCGCGGTGCCCGGCGGCCCGACGCTGACCGGCGACCGGGCGGTGCGGGCCCTGCTCAGCGACGCGTACCGGGACCTGGACGGCCAGCAGCAGGACGCCTACTACGCCGCGTCGGCGGGGGCGGTGTTCGACGCGCTTTTCGCACGGAAGGTCGACCCCCGTGCGCTTTTGTCGGCTTTCGACCGCTCGATCGCCGAACGGCGGCTATTGTTCTGGAGTGCCCGATCTGAGGAGCAGGGAATGTTGCGGGAGAGCCGCCTGAGCGGCGCTCTTCCCGAGACGGACGCCGTGCCGACCGTGGGGATCTTCCTCAACGACGGTAGCGGCGCCAAGCTCGGCTACTACCTGCGCCCCGCGGCGACGCTGACCGTCGGCCAGTGCCGCACCGACGGCCGGCGCCAGTTGCAGCTGCGCTTCACGCTTCGCTCCGCGGCTCCCGCGGCCGGACTGAGCACGTCGGTCCTCGGACTGGGCAAGGCCGGCGACCCGTACACCATCCGCACTCTGATCTCCGTCTACAGCCCCGCCGGCGGCACCGTGGTCGACGGCAAGCTGGACGGCCGGGCCATCGGGCTCGGCAGTGCGTACGACCGCCGGCGCCAGGTGGCGGTCGCCAACGTCGAGGTGCCGCCCGGGCGTACCCGGACCCTCGACGTCGGCCTGCTCACCGGCAAGAACGGCGCCGGCACCGCCGAGCTCCGGCTCACCCCCACCGCCACCCCCTGGACCACCCAAGTTGTCACCGCACCGAGCTGTGAACAGTAGGAGGAACCGACCATGCGGCTATCCCGCATCATCATGGCGCTCACGGTGGGTCTGGCCATGGCGGCCGTGCCCACCGCGGCGGGGGCGGCGGTGCCGCATCCACCACCGGACTACCCGCCCGGGCCACCGACCCTGACCGTCACCCCGGCGACGACCACCCCCGGCACGGTCGTCACGGGTGTCGGCTCCGGCTTCCTGCCGGGGGAGATCGCCACCATCACCGTCGCGGTCACCGGCCTGCCGGTCGCCGCGCCCGCCGCGGGAACCACCCGGCGCAGCGACGGCACCGTGGTCGAGATGGCCGCCGTGGCGTACGCCCAGGCGCCGGTCCCGGGGCCGACGATCACCAGCAACCCGCCGCCACGGCGCTTCACTGTGCAGGTGGACGCCGGGGGTGGGTTCACGTTCAAGTACCGGGTGAACCGCCCGGGCGTGTGGACCTTCACGGCCACCGGCAACTCGTCCGGTCGGCGGGCCAGCGCGTCGGTGACCGTCATCGCCGGGCCGCCGACCCACAAGCCGACGCACCGGCCGCCGCACCACCTGCCGGTCACCGGCTCCAGCCTCGGCACGCCGATCAAGATCGGCGGCGGCCTGCTCGCCGCCGGCGCGGTCATGGTGCTGCTCACCATGGCCTGGCGGCGCCGCCGGTTCGACACCGGGACGAGGTGACGGCAAACCAGGGATGACCGACGCGGGACGCCCGCCGGACCATGGTCCGGCGGGCGTCCCGCGTCCGCTCCGCCCGCCGGGTGCTTCCCGATCGGACCCGCAACGCCGGTCCGGCGGCGAGTGATCCGAACCCGCTCCGGGTACGTATGGCCAGGCGGGGGACCGCGAGAAGGAGATCACCATGCCGGTGCCGGGGCACGACAGCAGTCAGCGTCCGACCACGGATCCGGCGGAGCCCGTGCCGGCCTGCCCGGACCCCGGCGACGCACGGCGGCCGGACCCGCCGCCGGGCGTGCCGACGCGAACCCGGGCGCCCCGGCTGCTCGCCGCCGCCGCCGTGGTGGTGCTGGCCGTGGGGGCGGCCGCGGTGACCGAGACCCTCGCCCATCCGGACCGGTTGGGGGTCGCCTTCAGCGGCGGCGGGCCGCGTCCGGCGCCCTCCGGGCCGGCCGTAGCCAGCGGCGCGGGAGCGGTCGCGGCGGCCGCCGCCGAGGCGTCCACCACCCCGCTGGCCGGCCGGCGGCGCGCCACCTTCGAACTGACCGACGGCCTCACCGAATTCAGCCTCCGGGTGGCGGACCTCGGTGAGGACCTGTACCGGATCAACGCCGCGGCCGACGGTGGCCCGCGGCCGC
Source organism: Micromonospora sp. NPDC050686 (assembly GCF_040654475.1). Taxonomy (NCBI): domain Bacteria; kingdom Bacillati; phylum Actinomycetota; class Actinomycetes; order Micromonosporales; family Micromonosporaceae; genus Micromonospora; species Micromonospora sp. NPDC050686. The sequence goes on along the minus strand of NZ_JBFAID010000053.1, from coordinate 29,475 downwards.
GGCCCGAGGTGCTCGGGGACCGGGTGCGGCTGGCGCTGGAGCCCGGCGGCCAGGCCGGACCCGACGCCGTCGAGGTGCTGCTCAACTCGCGGGTCACCTGGCGGCTGCGGCTCGTCGGCGGGGTGCACGACGCACTGATCGACCTCGGCGCCGCCCGGGCCGTGGCCGGGGTCGAGCTGATCGGCGGCGCCCACCGGATCGACCTGCGGCTGCCCCCGATCGCCGGGGCGCTGACCGTGCGGATGACGGGCGGCGTCAACCAGTTCGCCGTCCGGCTGGCGGATCCGACGCCGCCGGTGCGGGTCCGGGTGGCCGCGGGGGCGGGGTCCGTGGCGCTGCCCGGCGCCCGCCGCGACGGGGTCGCGGCGGGCGAGGTGATCAGCTCACCCGGGTGGGACCGCAGCGTGCACCGGCTCTACGTCGACCTGGTGGCCGGGGTGCACACGGTCACCGTCGGCGCCGGCTGAGCGTAGAGTCGGGCCGGTGGAGCGTACCGAGTCGTTGCCGGCCCAGACCCGACCGCCCGGCGTGGCCGCCACCGACCCGGGCAGCGTGCTGCTGCCGGGTCACGACGTGCCACTGGGCCGGTACACCACGGTGCGCCGGCTGCTGCCGCAGCGGCAGCGGCGGATGGTCGGCGCGTGGTGCTTCGTCGACCACTTCGGACCGGACGACGTGGCCGAGCGGCCCGGCATGGAGGTCCCGCCGCACCCGCACACCGGCCTGCAGACGGTGACCTGGCTCCTCGACGGGGAGATCGTGCACCGGGACAGCCTGGGCAACGTGCAGCCCATCCGGCCCGGCCAGCTCAACGTGATGACCTCCGGGCACGGCATCGCCCACTCGGAGCGCTCGCCGGCCGACCGTCCGCCGCTGATGCACGGCGTGCAGCTCTGGGTGGCGCTGCCCGACCCGGCCCGGTCCGGGCCCGCCGACTTCGCCCACCACGCCGACCTGCCCCGCTGGCGCGACGGCGACCTCGACGCGACGCTGCTGGTCGGCGAGCTGGGCGGGGAACGGTCGCCGGCGGTCGCGCACACCCCGCTGCTGGGCGCGCAGCTCGAGCTGCGCGGCGACGCGCCGGCCACCGTGCCGCTGCACCCCGACTTCGAGTACGGACTGCTGGCGATGTCCGGCGCCGCCGAGGTGGCCGGGGTGCCGCTCGCCCCCGGCGCCCTGCTCTACCTGGGCACCGGGCGGGAGTCGCTGCGGCTGCGGGCCACCCCGGAGTGCCGGCTGCTGCTGCTCGGCGGGGCGCCCTTCGACGACCCGCTGGTGATGTGGTGGAACTTCGTCGGCCGCTCGCACGAGGAGGTGGCCGCCGCCCGGGCGGACTGGACGGCCGGAAGCGGCCGGTTCGGCGTGGTCGCCGACGATGCGGCGCCGCCACTGCCCGCCCCGGCGCTGCCCACCACCCGGCTCAAGGCCCGCGACCGGCACGGCGACCTGCACTGAACCGGCAGAAGCCGGTCCCGGCCGGCAGGACTGCCGGCCGCCGGTACGGGTAGACGCCGGCATGCCGACCACCGCCACATCCACCATCGAGGACAGGAAACGCCTGGTCCGCCGGCTCGCCGGGGACGGGCGCGGGTTCGCCGAGCAGTACGGCTTCCCGGTCACCAACAACCCGTCCAGCCTCTTCCAACTGCTCTGCCTCTCCGTGCTGCTCGCCCGGCGGGGCGACCACCGCAAGGCCGTGGCCGCCGCGGCGGGACTGCGCGACGCCGGCTGGGACAGCGCGGCGCGGCTGGCCCGCTCCCTGCAGGCCGACCGGGTACGCGTGCTGCGCGAGCAGGGCCAGCGGGGTGACGTGGACGCCCTCGCCGACCGGCTGGGCGACCTGGCCCGCACCGTCGTCGACCGGTACCGGGGGGACCTGCGCCGGTTGCGGGCCGTGGCGCACCACGACCCGGCGGCCGAGCGGCGGCTGCTCGCCGAACTGCCCGGGGTGGACGGTGCGGTGGTCGACCTGTTCCTGCGCGAGACGCAGGCGCTCTGGCGGGAGGTGGCGCCGGTGGCCGACCGGCACGCCCTCGCGGCGGCCCGCCGGCTCGGGCTCGGCCGGTCCGCCGACGACCTGGCCGGGCTCGCCGGCACCGGCGAGTCCGAGCGGCTGGCCTGGCTGGTCGGCGCGCTCGCCCGGGTCGACCTGGAGAAGCGGTACGCCGAGCTGACCCGCTGACCGCACCGCACCGCACCGCACCGCCGCACCGGCCCGGCCCGGCCGGTGTGCCGGCCCACAGTTTCGCCGAATTCCTCCGAACGGGTGATGTCGCATCGTATGCTGGTGGCGGCAGCGATGCCCGCCCGGTTCGGGCGTAACTCCGCCGTACGACGGTCGCGACCCGGTTCGGGCGTGAACCGACGGCAGCGGCAGGTTCTGTGGGGCGCCCCAGGTCGCGGTTCGTGATCGGGGGCGCCCCGCCGCTTTCCGCCTCACCTCAGCCGGCCAGGCTGGCCAACAGGTTCACCGTCGCCGCGATGACCACCGCGCCGAACAGGTACGACAGCACCGCGTGCCGCAGCACGGTCCGGCGGATCTCCGAGCTGGACACGTCGGTGTCGGACACCTGGAAGGTCGCCCCGACGGTGAACGCCAGGTACGCGAAGTCCACGAAGCACGGCCGGCCAACCTGGTGGAAGTCCACCCCGCCCTCCTCGCGCGAGAAGTACAGCCGGGCGTACCGGATGGCGAACACGGTGTGCACCACGAACCAGGAGAGGAACACGCTCAGCACGCCGAGCGCGCCGTAGGCGTCCCGGACCGGCCCGTCCGGCACCGAGCGGGCGTCGGCCAGCACCACGGCGACCGCCAGCAGGCTCGCCACGCACGCCGCCAGCAGCAGCGCGTCCCGCGCCGGCCGGCTCGGGTCCTCCCGTACGGCCAGCCGGGCGGTCCGGTCGGCGTCCAGCGGCCACAGCCGCCACCACACCAGCAGCAGCCAGCTCAGCGCCGCACCGTCCCAGCCGACCAGCGGTGCCAGGGCCGGTGAGGCCAGCGCGGCGAAGGCGCCGCCACCGGCCAGGCCGACCACCGCCAGCACCGCGAGTTGCACGGCGGCCGGGGTGTGACCGTCCGTGCCGGCGAGTCGCTTCACCGAGCGTCGGCGGGCCGGGGCACCGGGCCGGGCGGCGCGGACCGCACGGCCGGATCAGATACCACGAAGGTGTTGCGAGATCCGCTGGTGCCGCTTGTCCCGCGCCTGGGCCGCGCGCTGGCCGGCCCCCACCTCGGGCGCGGTCTCGATTCTCGCCGAGCGGGCGACCTCCTGGCCGTTGGCGTAGTCCACCGGCGGCAGGGCCCGCAGCGCCCGCAACACGTCCGGCGGCGCGCCCTCCCGCTCGGCCTCGCGTACGACGTCGTCCTTCTCGGCCGGGTAGTCCAGGCTCGACAGGTACTGCAGGACGTCTGAGTAGGTCGCCATCAGTCGGGCTCCTCAGCCACGTTGCGGACACGACCGGGCGCGGTTACCCGTCCGCCGCCCGGTCACGCACCCGGACCCGGCCGAAATTCGCCGGCCCACGGGCCGCGGCCCGTGTTTCCGGCCCCGGGCGCCGGGTAGGCGGCACCGCCCCGGCGGCGGTCGCCGGTGGCGCCCGCGCGGAGGGAGTGCCACGGATGAACTACGACACCTTCGTCGGCCAGGTCGCCCAGCGGGCCGGGGTGGGCCCGGACCGGGCGGTCGAGCTGATCCGGGCGACCCTGGCGACCCTCGCCGAACGGTTGACCGCGGGCGAGGTGCTCGACCTCGCCCAGCAGCTGCCCGAGCCGCTGCGGCCGGCGTTGCGCACCCGCCCCGGCACGGAGGCGGCCGAGCGGTTCGGCGCGGGGGAGTTCCTCGGCCGGGTCGGCCGGCGCTCCGGCGCGGACGAGGCGGGCACCCGGGCCGCCGTACGCGCCGTCTTCACCACCGTGCGCGAGGCGATCACCGGCGGCGAGTTCGACGACGTGGTGGTGCAGCTGCCGCGGGACTACCGGGAGGTGGTGGAACCGGCGCTCGCCCCCGGCACCGCCCTGCGCCGGGCCTGACCGCACGACACGGCACGGGGCCGGGCCGCGCGCCCGGACCGGTACGGGTCAGCGGACCGCACCGGCGGCCCGCAGTCGGGCGATCCGGTCCGCGTCCAGGCCGGCCTCGGTGAGCACCTCGTCGGTGTGCTGGCCGGGCTGCGGCGGCGGGCGGCGCAGCGCGGTGGGGGTGCCGGAGAAGCGCGGCGCGGGCGCCGGCTGGGTGACCCCGGCGTGGTCGACGAAGACCCGCCGCGCCGCCAGGTGCGGGTGCTCCGGCGCCTCCTGCCAGTCCAGCACCGGCGCCACGCACGCGTCGGTGGCGGCGAGCAGGTCGGTCCACTCGTCCCGGGTGCGGGTGCGGAACAGCCGCGCCCACGCCGCGCGCAGCGCCGGCCAGTTGCCCGGGTCGGTACGGTCCAGCGCCTCGTCGCCGTCGGGCGGGAACCCGGTCAGCCGGACCAGTTCGTCGTAGAAGCGCGGCTCCAGCGCGCCGACCGCGAGGTACCGGCCGTCGGCGCACTCGTAGGTGTCGTAGAAGGGTGCGCCGCCGTCGAGCAGGTTCACCCCCCGCTCGTCGCGCCACATGCCCAGCCGGCGCAGCGCGTGGATCTGCGTGCTCAGCACCGCCACACCGTCCACGATCGCCGCGTCCACCACCTGGCCCGGCGCGCCGGCGCGGACGGCGTACAGCGCGGCGACCACCCCCAGCGCCAGCATCATCCCCCCGCCACCGAAGTCACCGAGCAGGTTCATCGGCGGCACCGGTCGCTCACCGGCCCGGCCGATGCCGTGCAGCGCCCCGGTCAACGCCAGGTAGTCGATGTCGTGGCCGGCGTGCGGGGCGTACGGGCCGTGCTGCCCCCAGCCGGTCATCCGGCCGTAGACCAGCCGTGGGTTGGCCGCCAGGCAGTCCGCCGGGCCCAGCCCGAGCCGTTCGGTGACCCCCGGACGGAAGCCCTCCAGCAGCACGTCCGCTGCGGCGACCAGGTCGCGCACCACGTCCCGCCCGGCCGCCGACTTGAGGTCCACCGCGATCGAGCGGCGGCCCCGGTTGAGCAGGTCCGGATCCGCCCCGTCACCGGTCGCGTCGACGCCGGCCACCCGGTCCACCCGGATCACCTCCGCGCCCAGGTCGGCGAGCATCATGGCGGCGAACGGGCCGGGGCCGATGCCGGCCAGCTCGATCACCCGGACGCCGGCCAGCGGGCCGGTCGGTGCGCTGTCCTGGGTCACCGGGTCTTCCTCCTGCGCGGCTGGGGTCGCTGCGGGCCTGCGGGCCCACCTTAGGCCGGGCGCGGGTTTGCCGCGACCGGCCCCGGGAACCCCGCCCCGCAGGCGATCCGAGGGGGTTGGCATGGCCGAGGAGCCGATCCGGGTGGCCATGCTGCACGACCCGTACCGGGAGGACGGGGAGGGGCTCGGCGACTACCTGACCCACCTGGTGCGCGCGCTGGACTCCGCCGGCGTGCGGGTGGAGCGGGTGCCCGTCGGCAGCGCCGGCGGGCTGGCCGTGGCCCGCGAGGTGCGCCGGCTCGGCCCCGACCTGGTGCACGCGCAACTGCCCTCGTCGGGGCACCGGTTGCCGGGGCTGCTGCCCGGGCTGCTGCCGCGAACCACCCCGCTGGTCACCACGCTGCACGCCGACGGCGACCACGGCGGGCAACCGTCCGGCCGGCTCGGCTCCGCGGTGCGCCGGCTCACCGACCGGCTGCGCCGGGGCAGTGCCGCCGTGGTGGTGACCGACCCGGCGATCCACGTGCCCGGTCCGGGTGGGGCGGAACCGGTCCTCATCCCGCCGGCACCCCCGGTCAGCGACCAGCCGGGGGCGGCCCGTGAGGGCCGGCGGATGCGCGCCGGCCTGGGCCTGCCCGAGGGGGCGCCGCTGCTCGCCTTCCTCGGCCCGACCGGGCCGGAGGGCGGACTGCGACACCTGGTCCGGGCGCTGCCCGAACTGCGCCGGGCGCACCCGGACCTGCGCCTGCTGGTGGTCGGCGGCGGCACCGCCGCCGATCCCGCCGAGGAGCCGGCCGCGCTGGCCCGCCGGTACGCCGTCGCCGACGCGGTGACCGTCACCGGCCCGCTGCCGCCCGAGCGGATCTCCGCCGCGCTGCACGCCGCCGACGTGGCGGTGCTGCCCGCGCCGGCCGGGGTGGGTGCGGCCAGCGGTCACCTGCTCAGCGCGCTGGCGCACGGCACGCCGACGGCGGTCACCGTGCCCGACGGTGGGGACGGGGAGCCGCACCGGGCCGGGGCGGTGGCGGTGATCCGGGCCCGGGCGGACAGCGGCGCGATCGTCGCGGCGGTCGGCCGACTGCTCGGCGACCCGGTGCTGCGCCGCCGGCTGGCCGAACGGGGCAGGGCGTACGTCGCCGCGTACACCTGGCCGAGGGTGGCCGCCGCGCACCTCGAGCTGTACCGGCGGGCCCTGCACCGCGACGGCCGGTGAACGCCGGCCGGGTGTTGGCGTTCCTCAGCGGGTTGCCCTAGCCTTGTCGCCACGAGGGGAGTACTTCCCACGAACCATTCCGGTCAGTACGGCGTGCCCCGCGCGCGCCTCGGGTGGTTGCCCACCGATGGTGGGTGAAGGAGACCTCGAACATGTCACGGTGTTCGAGGAGGCCCCATGACCGAATTGTCGTACTTTTCTGCCGGGCAGTTGTCGTCCGTCGGCACGCCCACGCTCTGGGCGGTGACCATCGTCGGGGTGCTCGCCCTGCTGGTGCTGGACTTCCTGGTCACCCGGAAGCCGCACGAGGTCTCGATGAAGGAGGCGCTCGGCTGGTCGGCCTTCTACATCGCCCTGCCGCTGGCGTTCGGCGTCTGGATCTGGGCCCGCTTCGGCTCCCAGCAGGGCGTGGAGTACCTGACCGGTTACCTGGTGGAGAAGTCCCTCTCGGTCGACAACCTCTTCGTCTTCATGCTGTTGCTGGCCGCCTTCGCGGTGCCGGCCGTGCTCGCCCAGCGGGTGCTGCTCTACGGCATCGCCGGCGCGCTGGTGCTGCGCGCGATCTTCATCGCCCTGGGCGCCGCCGCGTTGCAGACCCTCGACTTCGCCTTCCTGCTCTTCGCCCTCATCCTGATCGCCACCGCGATCAAGCTGCTGCGCGACGCCCTGTCCGGGCACGAGCAGGAGGTCGACATCAACAAGATGCGGTCGGTGAAGCTGCTGCGCAGGTTCATGCCGGTGGTCGACGAGTACCAGGGCACGAGGATGACCGTCCGGCAGGGCGCCCGGCGCGCGCTGACCCCGTTCGCCCTCGTGGTGGTGGCGGTGCTCGCCACGGACGTGGTCTTCGCGGTGGACTCGGTGCCCGCCGTGTACGGCATCACCGAGGACCCGTACCTGGTCTTCGTCACCAACGCGTTCGCCCTGCTCGGCCTGCGCGCGCTCTACTTCGTGCTGCACGCCGCGCTGAGCCGGCTGGTGCACCTCAGCTACGGTCTGGCCGTCATCCTCGCCTTCATCGGCGTCAAGCTCGGCCTGCACTGGGCGCACGGCATCTGGGCCGGCGTGCCGGAGATCCCCACCCTCGCCTCGCTCGGCGTGATCATCGGTGTGCTGGTGATCGTCACTCTGACCAGCCTGCGGGCCACCCGCCACCGGGCGCCCGGCGACCGCGAGGTGGTTTCCGGACGGCCCTGAGGCGCGCGCCGCCCACCGCGTTCGCGGTACGTCCGAACGCCCTCGTCGGCGTGTGCCGGGTGGTAGGACTGACGGGTGGGAATCGTTTCGCCGGGCTTCCAGGGCCGCCGCCGTACGACCGGGCCGGACCTGCCTCCAGGGCAGTACCTGACCGAGGACTTTCCGGTGCTGTCGGCCGGCCCCACCCCGAGGGTGCCGCTGGACACCTGGCAGTTCGTCGTCTCCACCGAGGCCGGGGCCGAGTTCCGCTGGTCCTGGGACGAGCTGATGAGCCTGCCGCAGGAGACGCCGACCGTCGACATCCACTGCGTCACCCGCTGGTCGAAGCTCGGCACCAGCTGGCAGGGCGTCTCGCTGGACGTCCTGCTCGACGGCATCGACACCGCCGCCGACTACGCGCAGGCCCACTCCTACGGCGGCTACACCACCAACCTGCCGCTGGACGACCTGCGCGACGGACGGGCCTGGGTGGTGCACTCCTACGACGGGGAACCGCTGCCCGCCGAGCACGGCGGGCCGGCCCGGCTGCTGGTGCCGCACCTGTACTTCTGGAAGTCGGCGAAGTGGGTGCGCGGCGTGCGGCTGACCCTGGAGGACGAGCCGGGTTTCTGGGAGACCGCCGGCTACCACGACTACGGCGACCCGTGGCGCGAGCAGCGCTACCAGGGCGACTGAGGTGGCCGTGCCGACGACCGGCCGGCGGGTCGGTGCCCAGCTGATGTGGCGGGTGGCCCGGCTGGTGGAGCGCCGGGTCGAGACGCCGACCGCGCAGACCCTGGTGCTCGAGGTGTCGGGCTGGCCGGGGCACCTGCCCGGGCAGCACGTCGACGTCCGGCTCACCGCCGCCGACGGCTACCAGGCCGCCCGGTCGTACTCGTTGGCCGGCCCGGCCGACGGGGAGCGGATCGCGGTGACGGTGCAGCGGATGCCCGACGGCGAGGTGTCGCCGTACCTGACCGACGCGTACGCCGTGGGCGACCCGGTGGAGGTCCGCGGCCCGGTGGGCGGCTGGTTCGTGTGGCGGCCCGAGGAAACCGCGCCGGTGCTGCTGGTCGCGGGCGGCTCCGGGGTGGTGCCGTTGATGGCGATGATCCGGGCCCGCCGGGCGGCCGGCAGCCGTACGCCGTTCCGGCTGATCTACTCGGTACGGACCCCGGCGGACGTGATCTACGCCGACGAGCTGCGCGCCCGGGCCCGCGACGACCTCGGCCTGGACGTGGCGTACGTGTACACCCGGGAGGCGCCGGAGGGCTGGCGGGGCGAGCCGCACCGGATCGGTGTGGCCGACGTCAACAGCCACGGCTGGCCACCGGACCTGGAGCCGCTCTGCTACGTCTGCGGGCCGACCGGTTTCGTGGAGACGGTGGCGGATGTGCTGGTGGGGCTGGGCCACCAGACCCGGCGGGTACGGACCGAGCGGTTCGGACCCACCGGTTGACCGGCAAGGAGAGCCGATGACCGACATGTCGTACGTGGACGGCAACATGCTCGACGGGCCGCTGCGGGAGCTGTTCGCCGTCGACCTGAGCAGCGCGACCGGCCGCTGCGAGTCCTGCGGGACGGTCGGCCCGATGGCCCGGCTGCACGTCTACTCGCACGCTCCCGGCCTGGTCGGCCGCTGCCCGGCCTGCACCGAGGTGATGCTGCGGCTGGTCCGTTCACCGGACCGGGCCTGGCTGGACCTGCGCGGCGCCACCTTCCTTGAGGTGCCGATGCCGCTCGACCAGCCGCACCCCCGCCCCCTGTAGGCCGCCGCACGGGTGGGGACGGCGCGAGTTGCGGCAGGCGCCGGGCGTTCGCCGGGCGCCGGCCGTGCGCTGCGCGTGGGGCGTTCGCCGTGCCACCACGCCGGCCCGGTGACCGCTCGGCCGACGGCGACCACGCGGGCCCGGCCACCGGGTGCGGTGACCGGGCCCGTGGCGAGCCGGAGCCGGGGGATCAGCCGTCGGTGCCGCCCAGGCGGCGCCAGGCGGCGACGGTGAGCACCGCCAGGGCCGCCGCGGCGGCCCAGAACGGGGCGGTGATGACGCCGGTGACCTGGGCCAGCAGGCCGCCGAGCCCGGTGCCGACGGCCGCCCCGCCCAGGTCGGCCAGCGCGTAGGCGCTGCCCACCCGGCCGCGCAGCGGATCGGGGACGAGCCGCTGGCGCAGCGACACCACCAGGATGCCCCAGACCATGGCGTGCCCGCCCCAGATCGCCAGCGCCGCCCCGGCCACCCCGGGCTGCCGGGTGGTGGCCAGCACCAGTTGGAGCCCGATCTCGATCAGCAGCCCCACGCGCAGCAGCGTCGGGGTGCCGAACCGGGCCCGCAGCCGGGTGGCCAGCGCCGTCCCGGCGAGACCGCCCAGCGCCGAGGCGGTCAGCAGCACGCCGTAGCCGACGTCGCCGAGCCCGAGCCGCTGCCGCGCGTAGAGCACGAAGGCGGCGAACGCGGCGCAGAACGCCACGTTCATCAGCGCGATGCAGATCGCGAGGACCCGCAGCGCCGGCACCGACCACAGCGCCCGCAGGCCGGCGGCCAGGTCGGCGCCCAGCGACCGCAGCCGCCCGCCGTCGCGCCGCGCCGCCCGGTCCGGGGGTGGCACCGGCCGCCAGCGCAGCAGCGCCACCAGCAGCGCGGCCAGCCCGAAGCTGCCGGCGTCGACCGCGAACGGCACCGCCACCCCGACGGTGAACAGGTACGCCCCGAGCGGCTTCGCGGCGAACTGGTTGCCCACCACGAAGGTGGCGAAGAGTCGGCTGTTCGCCCGCTCCAACTGCTCGGCCGGCACCACCGAGGGCAGCAGGGCGCTCGACGCGGTGTCGGCCAGGGTCTCGCCCAGCCCGGTCAGGAAGAAGGCCAGGCAGATCAGCGGGACGGTGGCCGTGCCGGTGACCACGGCCAGCGCCAGCGCGCCGAGCACCGCGCCCCGGGCCAGGTTGACCGTGACGACCAGCCGGCGCCGGTCGAGCCGGTCCACCAGCGCGCCGCTGACCAGGCTGAACAGCAGCCAGGGCAGCTGCGGTGCGAGCGCCGCCGCGGCCACCGCCGCGGGCTCGGCCGAGATCGACGCCACCAGCAGCGGACCGGCGACCAGGGTGACACCGTCACCGAGGTTGGACACCGCGTTGGCGGTCCAGAGCCGGCGGAAATCGGGGCCGAGCCCGGCCTTCCCGACGGTACGGGTGGCGGTCATCCCGACCGCCCGGGGACGTGCCGACGTCCGGGCGCGCGGCGGCGCCCGCACGGAAACTGCGGAAACACGAGGACTCCCTCGGAAGCGATGTGGTGGCGTGGTCACGCCATGACGCAGGACCCGCGCGTACGGCGGGTCACTTCATCGCTTCGCGACGGGCGAGGGGCGCGGCACCCCTGGTGGGCCGGATCGGCCCGGGGGTCAGCGGACCGGGATCACCCGCGACGAAGCGGAGGCCGACATCGTGCCGAGAGCAGCCGTACCCATGATCATCCTCCGATCGTCGTTGGAGCCCGCTCACCGTACCGGCGCCGGAGCGCGTCCGCCGCCCCGCGCCCAAGTGCGGCGGGGGCCCCTGTTAACAGACGGGTGTTAACAAGGGCCCCGCCTTACACCTCAGCTGCCCGGGCGGGGGAACGCCACCGGGCTGCGGTGGCCGGCGTGGTCGACCGCGCGTACGCCGAAGAAGACGTTGTCCTTGGACAGGTCGACGGTCACCTCGGTGACGTCGCCGACCGCGATCACCCGCTGCCACTCGGCGGCGGTGGTCTCCCGCCACACCACCTCGTAGCCGGCCAGGTCCGGCTCGTCGCCGCGCCGCCAGCGCAGGGTGGTGTCGTTGGTCAGGTTCGTGGTGACCACGACGACCCCCTTCGGCGTGCCGGGGCCCTGGGCGAGGGACCACAGCGCCGCGGCGTTCACCCGGGCCACCCGGGTGATGTAGTCGAAGTCGCAGAACTCCGGCAGGTCGCCGTACTGCTTGCCGGCCACCACCCGGACGTCCTGGTGCTGGTGGGCGAAGTCCTCGTTGGGCTCGGTGAACCGGCCGGCCGGCCAGCCCTGCCGGAGGAACGGGATGTGGTCGCTGCCCCGCAGGTAACGGTCCCGCCGGTAGATCACCCGGACCCGGATGCCGGTGGCGCCGCTGTCGGACACGTCGGTGACGAACCGGGCCAGCTGCCGCGACGGGGAGTCGTTCTCACCGCCGACCGACTGCCGGGTGCTCGCCTCCGCCGGCGTCTCCGCGGTCGGCACCCCCTCGGCGAAGAGTCGGACCACCCGCGGGTCGCGGGTGCCGTCGTCGGCGGTGGACGAGCCCACGATGTCGTTGCTGAACATGCCCTGCACGTCCAGGCCGGCCGCCTTGAGCTGCCCGGCCAGGTACGTCGAGCCGTACAGGCCCTGCTCCTCGCCGGCCACCGCGGCGAGCACGATCGTCGCCTCGGTGCGCCGGGTCGCCAGCACCCGGGCCAGCTCCATCAGCACCGCCACGCCGGAGGCGTCGTCGTCGGCGCCCGGGGCGTCGCTGACGGCGTCCATCACGTCGGTCGCTCGGGAGTCGTAGTGTCCGGTGACCACGTACACCCGCTCGGGCGCGGTGTCGCCGCGCAGGGTGGCGACCACGTTGGTGATCCGGGTGGGGACCGGGATCCGGGACGCGGGCTGCTGGACGTACGACTGGAGCTGCACCGTCATCCGCCCGCCGGAGGCCGCGGCGTACCCGGTCAGCTGCTCGTGGATCCAGTCCCGGGCGGCGCCGATGCCCCGCCGCGGGTCGTCCTGGTCGGAGAGGGTGTGCCGGGTGCCGAAGGCGGCCAGCCGGCGCACGGTGGCCTCGATCCGGTGCCGGTCGATCTCGCGCAGCAGGGTGCGCAGCTCGCGGTCCGGGGATTGCGGGGTGATCGGGTGGCCGGGGCCGGGTGGGATGAGGGTCGGTGCGGCGGTGGCCGGGGTGGCGGCCACCGGCGTGGCGACGGCGGCGGCGGTGGCCGCGGCGGAGGCGGTCAGGAAGGTCCGGCGGCTGGGCCCGGTGGGGCGTGCCCCGGTCGTCTCGTCTGCTCCCATGAAGCATCCTCATCACATTCGATGCCGGTTGTCCATATCCATCGTGATGTATCGGGCCGGGCTCGGCCCGGCCACCGGCGACGTTTGTCGGGCGTGCGGGTGGGAACGGCAGGCACCATGACGAAACCTCGGGTGGTGATCGTGGGTGCCGGATTCGCCGGTTACCACGCGGCGAAGACGTTGCACCGGCTCGCCGGCGAGCGGGCCGAGATCGTGCTGCTGAACTCGACCGACTACTTCCTCTACCTGCCGCTGCTGCCCGAGGTGGCGGCCGGGGTGGTGGAACCGACCCGGATCGCGGTGCCGCTGTCCGGCACCCTCGACGGGGTCCGGGTGGTGATCGGCGAGGCGGACCGGGTCGACCTGCATAACCGCTGGGTCGGCTTCACCCAGCCCGAGGGCGACCGCAACAAGCTCGCCTACGACCGCTTGGTGCTCGCGGTGGGCAGCGTCAACAAGCTGCTGCCCATCCCCGGGGTGACCGAGTACGCGCACGGCTTCCGCAGCCTGCCCGAGGCGCTCTACCTGCACGACCACGTGGTCCGGCAGATCGAGCTCGCCGAGCAGGCCGAGGACCCGGCCGAACAGCGGGCCCGGTCCACCTTCGTGGTGGTCGGGGCCGGCTACACCGGGACGGAGGTCGCCGCGCACGGGCAGCTCTTCACCGACGCGCTGGCCGCCCAGCGCCCCAGGCTGACCGTGCGCCCCCGCTGGATGCTGCTGGACGTGGCGTCCCGGGTGCTGCCGGAACTGGACCAGCGGATGTCCACCACCGCCGACCGGGTGCTGCGCCGGCGCGGGGTCGACGTGCGGATGGGCACCTCGGTGGCGGAGGCCACCCCGGACGGGGTCCGGCTCACCGACGGCGAGTACGTCCCGACCTGCACCCTGGCCTGGTGCGTCGGCGTGCGCCCCGACCCGTTCGTGGCGCAGTTGGGGCTGCGGACCGAGAAGGGCCGCCTGATCACCGACGAGTACCTCAACGTCCCCGGCTACCCCGAGGTGTACGCCTGCGGCGACGCCGCCGCGGTGCCCGACCTGACCCGACCGGGCGAGATCTGCACGATGACCGCCCAGCACGCGCAGCGGCAGGGCAAGCTCGCCGCGCACAACATCGCCGCCTCGTACGGCCAGGGCCGGCGCCGGCCGTACAAGCACCACGACCTGGGTTGGGTGGTCGACCTGGGCGGCAAGGACGCGGCGGCGAACCCGCTGAAGCTGTCGCTGTCCGGGCTGCCCGCCAAGGCGGTGACCCGCGGCTACCACCTGCTGGCCATGCCGTCCAACCGGGCCCGGATCGGCGCGGACTGGGCGCTCGACGCGGCCCTGACCCGCCCCGCGGTGCAGCTCGGTCTGGTGCCGGCGCACGCGGTGCCGTTGGAGAGCGAGTCACCCGAGGTCATCCGGCGCGGCTGACCGGTCGGCAGGCGGGGGCACCGGCCCCCGCCTGGCCGGCCCGAACTCGCGCAGCAGCACCTGCGCGACACCCGCCGCCGGGATGGCCAGCAGCGCCCCGACCAGGCCGGCCAGCTCGACCGCGAGCAGCACGCTCACCAGCACCGTCAGCGGGTTGAGCCGCACCGCGCGACCCATGATGACCGGTTGCAGCAGATGATTCTCCACCTGCTGGTAGACCACGAAGAAGACCAGCACCACGACGCCCGCGGTGGGGGAGTGCAGGAACCCGGCGCCCCCCGCGATGATGGCCCCCAGGGTCGCCCCGACCAGCGGGATCAGGTCGGCGATGGCGACCAGCAGGGCGATCACCCCGGCGAACGGGACGCCGGTGAGCAGCAGCACCAGGAAGGTGAGCACCCCGCAGATCACGCTGATCAGCAGGTTCCCGCTCAGGTAGCCGGTGACCGTACGGGAGCACTCCCGCCCGATCCGCCGCAGCCGCCCGGCCGCGCCGTCGCCCAGCAGGGCCAGCGTCGCCCGGATGATCTTCGGGGCCTCCAGCACCATCAGGTACGCCAGCACGATCACCGTGACTAGCCCGGCGAGCGTGCTGAGCACGCCCCGGACCACGCCGACCGCCGGCTGGCGCAGCTGGTCGCCGTAGCGCCGCAGCTGCTCGGGGTGCGAGGTCACGTACTCGCGTATCCGCAGCCGTTCCAGCATCTCGCCGAGTGGTCCGCGCCCCACCCGGGCCTCCCGGTACACCTCGGGTGCCCGGTCGACGAACCGGCTCACCTCGTTCAGCAGGGGCAGCACGATGCCCGCGCCCAGCGCGGCCAGCACGGTGAAGGCGGCCAGGAAGACCAGCAGGGTGGCCAGCGCCCGCCGGGGGACCAGCCGGCGTTGCAGCGCGTCCACCGCCGGCTTCAGTGCGACCGCGAAGAACGCGGCGACCACCAGCCAACTCAGCACCCGCCGGGTCTCCCAGACCAGCGCCAGGCCGGCGACGGTGGCCAGCAGCAGGCCGATCACGATCATCGCCCGCCGGGCCGTACGCCGGTCGTCGCCGTCCCTCATCCGCCGCGGCTACCCCGCGCACCTGCCCGGAAACCCCGGACGCAGGCCCTCGGGGCCGCTCAGGCCGGCGGGAGGTCGGTGCCCAGCCCGGCATCGGTGGCCGGGCGGGCGCCGGCGACGAAGCGGTCCAGGGCCGCGGCGTGCAGCACCGCGCCGGGCACCGGGTCCCGGGCGACCTCACCGGCGAGGCGGGACACCGGCAGCCGGCCCGGGCGCGCCGCGGCGGCCAGCACCAGGTTGCCGTAGCGGCGGGCGCGCAGCATGCGCCGGTCGGCGACCAGGCAGACCTCACCGAACACGGCCCGCAGGGTGGCCACCTGGCCGCGGGTGAAGACCAGCGGCGGCAGGTCGGTCACGTTCACCAGGTAGACGCCGTCCGGCCGGAGCACCCGGGCCACCTCCGCCACGAACTCGACGGCGGCGACGTGGGGCGGCATCCGGGCCGCCCGGTAGACGTCGGCGAGCACCACGTCGTACCGGTCGGGCGCGGCGGCGGTGACCGCCGCGCGGGCGTCGGCGACCTCGACGCGTACCTCGGCGGGCAGGGATGGCAGCTCGCGTTGGACCAGCTCCACCACCCGGGGATCCCGCTCGACCACGGTCTGAACCGACCCGGGCCGGGTGGCGGCGAGGTAGCGGGGCAGGGTCAACGCCCCGCCGCCGAGGTGCAGGGCGGCCAGCGGGGCGCCGGGCGGGGCCGCCAGGTCGAGCAGGCGCGCCATCCGGCGCACGTACTCGAATTGCAGGTGGCGGGGGTCGGCGACGTCCACGTACGACTGGGCGACGCCCCCGGCGAGCAGGGTGCGGCCGGTACGCCGGCGGGGGTCGGGGACCAGTTCGGGCGGATCGTCTCCGGTGGGCACGCCGCACGGTAGCGCCAGACCCGGCCGGGCCCGCCCGCGGGTATCACCGCGAGCGGGCCCGGGCCGCGCCGGTCAGCCGGCGTTCATCCCGGCGCCGGCCTCGTCGACGGCGTCGTCCACCCGCCCGGCGAGATCCACGTCGAGCGTGGTGACCGCGTCGGCCCGGCTGCTGCGTACGGTGAGCACCGCCGTGTCGGCGGTCGGCCGGCCGATCTGGGGTGCCCGGCCGGTCTCGTCGCGGAGCCGGTCGACCCGGTCCAGCACCCGGTCGAGGTTCTCCGCCGGCAGCTCGACGGTCCGCACCAGCGAGCGGCGATCGCTGGACCAGTACGGCAACCGGGCGAGCGCCGCGCGCAGCTCCGGCTCGGTCAGCGGCGCGGTCGACGTGCTCGCGCCGACCAGGCCGCCGCCGACCGGCGGGGACGCCAACAGGTCGCGCAACCCGTCGGGTACGTCCAGCGAGGCGACCAGATCGCCGTCCCGCTCGGCCAGCGCGGCGAGGGTGGCCTGTGCCTGGTAGCGCGCCTGTTCCGGGGTGAGGCGGCTGCGCCGGCCCACCTCGGCCAGGAAGCCCGGCAGGTCCTCGTGCCGCTCCACGCCGTCGATCGGCACCACGTCGTGCAGCTTCACCGGCACCGCCTCGAGCAGCCGCTCGCGGGCCGCCTCGTCCAGCGCCCAGGCCAGGGTCAGCACGGTGGCCTCGGCCGCCACCTTGGCGGTGGAGAAGTCCACCCCGGCCCGGCGGCCGACGTCGTCCACCAGTTCCCGGTAGCCCATGGCCGGCGCCCCCGCGCGGGGACCCGGACGGGGCCGGGTGGGCGCGCGCGTCGCCACCGCGGGCGGTGCCGGGCCACCTCTCGTGCGGTCGGGCTTTCGCCGGCCGGCCGGCGGCGGTCCGGCCCGTCTGCCCTGGTCGAGGTGGGTGAGCTGTTTGGTGGCGCTCAGGCTGGCGCCGGTCTCGCTGGCTCGCTGGCCGCGCTCGCGGGCGTCCCGGGCCAGGGCCCGGCGGCGTTGGTTGTCGCCTTCCATCTGCTTGCGCATCGTCACACCTCGTCTCTGCGTCGGCTGGTGTGCTCCGATCCCGTCGCGTTCCCAGAAGGGCGAGGAAGGTAACGCCTCGCCGGCCAGTCCCGGCGGGGCGGGCGGTCCAGGCTTCATCCGCTGCGGGTGAGGGGCGCTCACCCGCAGCGGCGGCACGATTCGAGTGGACCGGAATTTCGTCCGAGCAGGCGGAAGGGAAGGTCGTCATGAAGAGGATCGTCGAGATCGTCCCGGCGCGCCCCGGCTGGTACGCCCGCTGGCAGGTGACCCCGGAGCGGACCAGCTGTTACCCGGTGAGCCTCTGGGCGCTGCTGGAGGAGGCCGACGGCACCGGCCGCGAGGTCGTCGGCGTCGACTGTGTCGGCCAGTGGCCCGGTGCGGACGACAACGAGGTGGGCGGGGAGTTCGTCCGGTACCTGTTCCAGACGCCGGATTCCGGGGCGCCCGAGGACGCCGAGCCGCCGAATCCGGACGAGCTGCGGGAGAGCGGACCCCGACTGCAACCGGTCACCGCCGCATAGGCATTACTCCGGCCCCCGGCCCCTGGTCCCAGGGCCGGGGGCCGCCCCGATCCCGGGGTTGGACCGCTCAGCCGACGTCGCGGACGGCCCGGTCGGCCATCGGCGGGGCGACCGCGAGCAGCTCGCCGGGAAGGAAAACTCCCGGGGACGGGCAATGTGGGGAAACACGCCGACGGGTGCGCAATGCCGGCCCCGGGCCGCAACGGGACGGGGGCTCGCCTCGGATGGCGGTACCGGCATACCGGCGTAGGGTGGGGCGAAGAGCAGGGAACACACGGCCGTTCCGAACGGTCCACGGGACTCGACGAGGAGTGGGGCTTAGCTGGTGACTGCTGCCGACGCCAGGGGCTGGGACCCGGGCGACGGACGGATCTCCACGCCGAGTGCCGCACGCGCTCCGGCGTGGGCCGCCGACGTTCCGACCCGGTCTGCGTCCGGGCTGCCACCGCTCGCCCCCGACCGGGGCCAAGCCGCGCCGGACTGGTCGGAGGTCGTCGAGCACTTCCGCGAGGGCCTGATCGTCTGCGACGCCGACGGTGTGGTGCGTCACCTCAGTGCCGTCGCCGAGCGGCTGCTGCCCGAGGTCATCCCCGACGTCCCGCTGGTCAACGCCGGGGTCCGCGAGCTGACCGCGCCGGACGCGCCGGCGGAGTTCAGCCACCGCGACCGCCGGCTGCGGGTGCGCCGGGTGCCGCTCTCCGCCGGGCGGTCGTGCCGTTACGTGGAGGACGTCACCGGGAGCATCACCCGCTCCGACGCGCTGCTGGCCGAACGTGCCCGCTCGGCCTTCCTGGCGGTGGTGGGGGAGAAGCTGGGCAACCCGCTGCACCCGGACCGGGCCGCGGCCGCCGTGGTGCGGCTGGCGGTGCCGACCCTCGCCGAGGTCTCGGTGCTGGTGCTCGCCCCCCGCGCCGGCCGGGCGCGCTGGTGGCGGGCCGCCCGGTCGCAGGACGAGACACCGATCGTCGACAGCGGCGTGCTGGCCGCCGCCGACCTGCCGGCGGCGATCGAGGAGGGCCTGACCGGCGCCGAGCCGCACACCGTGGACTGGCTGGTCGAGCAGGCCGTCGACGCCGGCTGGCTGCCGGGGCTGCCCGCCCAGGCGACGTCCGCCCGCGTCGTGCCGCTGCCCGGCCACGACTCCCCGGTCGGGGTGCTGCTGGTCGCCCGCCGGGCCACCCGCTGCTACGACGAGGCCGACATCGACCTGGTCCGGGCGTTCGCGGCCCGGGCCGGCGCCGCGCTCACCACCGCCGTGCTCTACCGCGACCAGGCCGAGGTGGCGGACACCCTCCAGGCCAGCCTGCTGCCGGTGGAGCCGGCCGAGGCGGCCGGCGTGCAGTGGGGTACGGCGTACCGGCCCGCCCAGGCAGGGGTGCGCATCGGCGGGGATTTCTACGGCTCGCACCGGCTCGCCGACGGCGGTTCCGTCTTCTTCCTCGGTGACGTGTCGGGCAAGGGGGTGGAGGCCGCGGTCTTCACCGGTCAGCTACGCCAGTGCCTGCAGGCACTGCACCGGGTCGAGTCCCACCCGGTCCGGCTGCTGCGGCTGCTCAACGACGCCCTGCTGGAGACCACCCAGGCGCACGGCCAGGGGCGCTTCGCGACGATCGTGCTCGGCGTGGTGCGTCCGCACCGCGACGGCGGCCTCACTCTGACCATGGCCGGGGGAGGCCACCTGCCGCCGCTCGTGCTGCGCTCGGGCGGTGAGGTCGAGCCGGTCGGCCTCAGCGGGATGCTGATCGGGGTGGTGCCCGACCCGCGGATCGGCGAGGTCATCGTCCGGCTGGCGCCCGGCGAGACCTGCCTGCTCTACAGCGACGGGGTGACCGAGGCGCGCGGCGGCCGGCGCGGCGACGAGCTGTTCGGTAGCGAACGCCTGGTCACCGCCCTCGCCGGCTGCCACCGGATGCCGGCCCCCGCGCTCGCCGAGCGGGTCGAGCAGGTGACCTGCGACTGGCTGGGCCACGGCGACCACGACGACATCGCGGTGCTGGCGCTGCGTGCCACCGGTACGGGGGCGCGCGGCTCCCGGCACCTGCACGCCGTGCCCCACCTGCCAGACCAGAGGGAGCACCAGGAGTGACGGCCCCCGCCATCGAATCCGACCCGGGTCACGCCTTCTCCCGCTACCTGGACTGCCTCGCCGAGGCCGACGAGTACGCCGCGATCGAGGTGGCGCTGGGGTTGCTCGACGCGGGGGTGCCGGCCGAGCGGGTGCTGCTCGACCTGGTCGCTCCGGCTCAGGTCGAGGTCGGTGAGCGTTGGGCGCGCAACGAGTGGAGCGTGGCCCAGGAACACGCGGCCACCCACATCAGCGAGCGGGTGGTGGCGGCGATCGCCGGCCGGGCCAACCCGCGGCCCACCCGTGGGCGGGTCGTGGTGGCCTGTATGGACGGTGAGTGGCACGCGCTGCCGCCCCGGCTGGTGGCCGAGGTGCTCCGGCTGCGCGGCTGGCAGGTCACCTTCCTCGGCGCCAGCGTGCCGGTCGCGCACCTGGTGTCCTATCTGCACCGGCACGACGCGCATGCGGTGGCGCTGGCCTGTGCGCTGCCGATGCGCCTGCCGCACGCGCACCGGATGATCGAGGCGTGCCGTCGCTCGGACGTACCCGTGGTGGTCGGCGGGCGGGGCTTCGGCGAGGACGGTCGGTGGGCCCGCCGGCTCGGGGTGGCCTGGGCGCCGGACGCGCCGACCGCGGCAGACCTGGTGGCCGACGAGCGGACGTTGCGCCGGCTGCCCCCGGCGCAACCGTCCCATCTCGCCGGCGACGAGTACGGTGGCCTGGTCAAGCGGCGGGGCGAGCTGATCGACTCGGCGCTGGCCGAGCTGCGCGACCGGGTGCCGGGGATGAGCGCGTACACCGGGGCGCAGCTGGACTCGACCGTCAGCGACCTGGGCTACATCGTGGACTTCCTGGCCGCGGCGCTGTACGTCGACGACGCCTCGCTCTTCACCGAGTTCGTACGGTGGCTGGTGGAGATCCTGACCAGTCGGGGAGTACCGGCCGGGGCGGTGGGGACGACCCTGTCGCACTACCGGCGGGCGCTGCACGACTTCCCCCGGGCCGGCCGCTTCCTGGCCGCGGGCGAGGCCCTGGTCGCCGAGGTGGGCCACGCCGGACGATGATCGCCGGGTGTGGGGACCCCCCGGTGCCCTGCGTATACTTGCTCCACTGCA
The DNA here is from genome assembly GCF_040654475.1 of Micromonospora sp. NPDC050686. NCBI lineage: Bacteria > Bacillati > Actinomycetota > Actinomycetes > Micromonosporales > Micromonosporaceae > Micromonospora > Micromonospora sp. NPDC050686. The sequence continues at coordinate 8,718 of NZ_JBFAID010000053.1, read as the reverse complement.
AGCGTCCGCCTGCGGTGGGAGCGAGAGGGATCGCGGTGACCTTCACCGTCACGTACGCCCCGCACGACGGAGGCACGGCGCGGCTGCACCTGGCGGGCGAGCTCGACATGAGCAGCGCTCCCGAACTCAACGCCGCGATCGACCGGCTCGCCGCCGAGGGCGCCCGCCAGCTCCTGATCGACCTGTCCGAGCTGACCTTCTGTGACTCCACGGGCATCGCCGCCTTCGTCCGGGGCGACAACCTCGCCGCCGCCGACGGGGGTTGGCTGCGGGTCACCGGGGCCACCGGCCGGGTGCACCGGGTGCTCCAGGTGACCGGTCTCGCCGGGGTGCTCAGCTACGACCCGGGCACGCCCGACCCCACCTCGCGATTCCTACCGTGATGGGCTAGATTTCCCCGGCCGGCAGGGGCCGGTTCCCGTTCCGTCTTCCGACAGAAGCAGGTGTCTCCGATGCGCACAGGTGCTCCGAACCCCGTCCGCATCCTGGTGGTGGACGACGACCCGGGCGACGTGCTGATGATCGAGGAGGCCCTGGCGGACTCCGACGTCGACAAGGTCATCGACGTGGTCAACGACGGCCAGGAGGCGATGGAGTTCCTCCGGCGTACCGGCCGGCACGCCGAGGCGCACCGGCCCGACGTGATCCTGCTGGACCTGAACATGCCGCGGATGGACGGCCGCCAGGTGCTCGGCGAGGTCAAGCGGGACGAGGACCTGTGCACCATCCCGATCGTGGTGCTGACCACCTCCAACGCCGACACCGACATCGTGGGCAGCTACACCCTGCAGGCCAACGCGTACGTGACGAAGCCGATCGACCTGGACGACTTCAACGACGTGGTGCACCGCATCGACGACTTCTTCGGCCGGGTGGTCGTGCTCCCCAAGCGCGCCTGAGCGTCCCGCTCCGCGCCGGCCGGGCCGCCCCGCGCGGATGGTGAACATTTTTCTGAAACCCCCGCGGCGCGGGCCCGCGCCGTCGAGGATCGACAGGTGGCGGGATCGACATCGGCTGCCTGGGGGGCGACAGCATGGAATTCTCGGTCGTTGAGATCGGCTACGACCAGCGGCAGGTGGACTCCTGCCTCGACGAGGTGGACGCGCGGCTGAGCCGGCTCGCCGCGCGGGTGCAGCGGCTGGCCGCCGCCGGGCGGGAGTGGGACCAGATCCGGCGGGAGGCGGAACTGCTGCGGACCGGGCTGGCACGCCGGGGCGGGCCGGCCACCGGCGCGGCGGCCGCCGATCGTGATCGGCGTGCCGCGGCCGGTTCCGGTGACCGCCAGGTGGTCCGGCGGGATGCCGCGGGCGTCCGGCGAGAGGCGGCGGAGATCCTCGCCGCTGCCCGGCAGGAGCTCGACGCCGCCCGCGAGGAGGCCCGCCAGGTGCGCGACCGGGCCTACGCCGAGGCGGTGCGGGCGCGCCGGGAGTTCGAGGCGGCCCTCGACGAGCGCCGGCGGCGGGCGGCCCGGGCCGAGCAACTGCTCTCCGGTGTCACCGTTGCGGTGGACACCCCGACCGCCGCGGCCGGGGTGCCGGCAACCCGGGCGGCCGGTGGCGCGGGGGACGCCCCGGTGGAACCGGGGCCGGGAGCCCGGGTCGCCTGAGCCGGCGGCGACCGACCAGTACCCGGCCGGCGTGCCGCTCGGTCAGACCAGCAGCGCGGCGACCACGGTGCTGGCGCGCCGCTCGTGCGGGGCGTACGCGTTCGGGAAGGCGGAGACCTGGACCGCCTGGGCGGCGGCGGTGACGCTGAGGTCCTGCCAGCCGGGGACCTCCCGCAGGGCGAGGTAGAACGCCCGGGCCGCGTACTTCGGGTCCATCAGCTGCGCCACCGTGCCCCAGCCGCTGCTCGGCCGCTGCTGGAACAGGCCCACCGAGTCGTGGTCGGCGCCCGCGCCCTGGTGCGGGTACCGGCGGGACTCCGGCACCACCTCGCTGGCGAGATTGTGCAGGTCGCTCTCCTGCATCGCCGTGGAGAGCGCCACCACCAGGGCCCGGCGGGGCAGCTTGAGGTCCCGGCCCACGTCGACGATCACCTTGGCGTTGTTCATCTGGGCCTGGGTGAGCCCGGCGACCGGTCGGGGCGGGCGCGGCGCGACCGGTCTGCGCGGGATCGCCCGGTGGGTGGCGGTCGGCTTCGGCGCGGATGTCGGTGAGCCGGCGGCGGGGGCGGGTGGCCGCCGCACGGCCGCGCGGTCCAGCGACCGGGAGGCCGGCTGGTCCGCCGCGGTGGCGGCCCGCTCGGCCATCGCCTCGCGCAGCGGGTCGTGCGGGGTCTCCTCGGCCGATCCGAAGCCGACGCCGGCGAAGGCCGCGGCGCCCAGCGCGCAGGTCACCCCGGTGGCCAGGGCCACCCGGAACGGGGCGGAGCGCACCAGCGCGCGCCGGGGCGGCTCCAGGACGCGGTGGCGGCCAACCCGCCTTTCCGAGGAGGGGGCATCGGTCGAACGGCTGGCCGGTCGCGTGGCGGTCTGCTTCTGCTCAGGGGAGTCGTCGGGATGCACCCGCCGAACCTAGAGAGGTTCTTCGCCCTTGCCATCGGGGTAGTTGGTGGGATGCGACACAATTTGCCATGATCCGGCCCGGCATTACCCTCGGTGGACCATGAAGCCGGCCAAGCGAACATGACCGAAATTCCGGGTAAATTCGTCCTTGTTGGGAGGAAGGGTGCGCGTGATCGCATCGGACGCGACCAACGTCCCGATCGTCCGTTCGGTGGAGGGGCCCCGCACCGACCCGGGGAGGGCCCGTCGGCCCCGCAGCGCATGCCGGCAGTGATCGGCAGCGTGATCGACGAGTCCGCCCCGGGACGGGAGCGGCCCCGGCCGGGGCGCGGCCTGGTCGTCGGCGCGCTCGCCGTCCTGCTCGCCGCGGTGCTGGTGGGGCACGGCCTGGTGCCCAACGTGCGGGGCTTCGGCAGTCTGCTGGACAGCGTCACCCCGCTGCTCGGGCTGGGCGTGCCGCCGCTGGCCCTGGCCGCGCTGCTGCGCCGGTCGCGGTGGGCCCTGGCCGCCGTGCTGCTCCCCGCGATGATCTGGTCGATCCAGCACGGGGCCGCCTGGCTGCCGTCCCACGCCTCGACCGAGCCGACCGGGCTCCGGGTGGCCAGCCAGAACCTGCGCGCCGACAACCCCGACCCGGCGGCCACCGTCACCGCGCTCGCCCGCGCCGAACCGGATCTGATCGCGTTGCAGGAGGTCGCCGACGACGACCGGATCGCGGCCCCGCTGGCCGTGCGGTACCCGCACCGCGCGGTCGTGTCCACGGTCGCGCTGTACAGCCGGTACCCGATCCGGGCCGAGGACGGGGTGGACACCGGGCTGGGCTGGACCCGGGCCCTGCGGGCCGTGGTCGCCGCGCCCGGCGGGGACGTCACGGTGTACGTCGCCCACCTCGGGTCGGCCCGCGCCGGGCAGACCAGCACCCGGGACGGCACCCTGGCGGCGCTGGCCGCGGCCGTACGGGCGGATCCGGCGCCGCGGCTGGTCGTGCTGGGCGACCTCAACACGGCCAGCACCGACCGATCCTTCCGGCCGCTCGGCCGGCTGCTGCGCGACGCCCAGGCGGATGCCGGACGCGGGTTCGGCTTCACCTGGCCGGCCCGGCTGCCGATGATCCGCCCCGACCACGTGCTCTACCGGGGGCTCACCCCCACCGCGGCCGGCGTCGTGGCCACCCCGGACAGCGACCACCGGGCGGTGACCGCCGGCTTCCGCTGACCACGGGCGCCCGGCGGCTCAGTGCCGGCCGTTCTCCGCCGCCGCGACGGTGAGCCGGTGCCGGGTGCTGTCCCCGCTGGAGAAGGGCCAGAGCCGGTCCGCGTGCTCGACCAGAACGGCCAACTGCTCCCGGGTCAGTCCGGCCGAGGAGATCGACGCGTGCACGTCGGCGCGGTACCGGCCGTCGTCGTCGCGTCCCAGTCTCGCCTCGGCGGTCACCTGAACGGTGTGCGCCTCGTCGGTGATCTCGCCCGCGGCCTCCACCGCCGCGTGGTGCAGGCAGGACGCGAACGCCGCGGCGAGCAGCTGTTCCGGCGTCAGCCCGGTGCAGTGCGGCGCCAACGGGGACGCCAGCGCCGTGGACAGCCCGCCGTCGTCGGTACGTACGTGGCCTCCTGCGGCGGTCGCCGTGGCCTCGTGCAGCCAGGAACTGGAGTCCGGCATGGCGTTCCTCCCGTCGTCGACCCGACGGCTACCCGGCCCGGCAACGGTGAAACGGCTGGTCCGCCCGGGTCACCGATCGGCCATCGTGTCCCAGTCGGTGATCTGGGCCGCCTCGGTCACCTCGGCCGCGGCGCGTTCGGTCCACGGTGCGACGGCGGGGGTGCGCGGGCGGGGGACGGCGGCGATCATCGGCACGTACACCCGGGCGTCCACCGCCTCGGCGAGCACCAGCGCGGCGACCAGGCTGGTGGGCCGGTTCGCCGGGTCGTCGTCGAGGCAGCGCTGGCACAGCTCGGCCACCTCGGCGGGCAGCCCGGGCACCTCGGGCAGCGGCTCGGGGGCCTGCCGCCGGCGCAGCCCCAGCAGCTGGGTGGTCGAGTCGGCCGGGTACGGCAACCGCCCGGTGAGGCAGTAGTACATCAGCACGCCCAGCGCGTAGATGTCGGCCGCCGGGGTGGCCGGCTGGCGGTCGAACTGCTCGGGGGCCAGGTAGGCGGGGGTGCCCACCACCATGCCGTCCGGCGTCCGGTCCGGCGAGCCGGCCGAGGTGGCGATGCCGAAGTCGAGCACCTTCACCCCCGCCGGGGTGAGGATCACGTTGGCCGGCTTCACGTCGCGGTGCACGATGCCGTGCGCGTGGGCGGCGGCCAGCGCGGCGCTGATCTCGGCGCAGACCCGGACCCCGATGCGCCAGTCCAGCGGGCCGGCGCGCAGGTGGCTGGCGAGCGTCTCGCCCTCGGCCAGTTCCATCACGATGTACGGCGACTCGCGGCCCGGCATCGTCGTCGCCGTGCCGAAGTCGTGCACGCTGGCCACATTGGGGTGCACCAGCCGGGCGGCCGACCGGGCCTCGGCCCGGATCCGCTCCACCGAGGTCCGCTCGTCCCGGCCGGCCGGGGCTATCAGCTTCACCGCGACCGGGCGGTCCAGCACCACGTCGTGCGCGCGCCACACCTCCGACATGCCGCCGATGCCGATCCGCTGCTCGAGCTCGTACCGCCCGGCCAGCGTCCGCATCGGTGGCTCCTCGTGGTCGTACCCGTGCGCCGGGCTGACACCCCGGCGCTGCGGGACCCGATACCCGGGCCACGAGCAGGGCAAACCGCCTCGGGTTCCGGGTGGGCGGAGGCCGGGCCGGCGCTGCGGTAGCGTTCGGGCAGGGCCGGTGTCACCCAAGGTGCCGGTGTTGCGACGGACGGTGGTCGGGGATGGCTGAGGTGCGCGTACGGTTCGTCGGCGGGCCGGCCGACGGCCTGGTCCGGCCGCTGCCGGCCGAGGCGGACGGCGGGCCGCCCGCGCGCTGGGTGCTGCGGCATCCGGACGGCCCGGCCCCGGCGGGCGGGACCGGGCCGGACCACCTCTACGAGCGGGACCGTCCGGGCCCGGCCGGCGGCTGGACGATGCGGTTCGTGCACACCTACCCGCTCGGTGCGGGCGAGTAGCCGGGCCGCACACAGCGAGCACACAGCATCCGCCGAGGTGCGGCACAGGGACGGGGCCGACGATGGGGGCATGGTCATGGAGGGGCAGGCCGGGCAGGGCCGGATCGAGCTGCGCCGACCCGACGGCGAACCGGTGCGGGTGCTCGTGGTCGACGACGAGCCCACCCTCACCGACCTGCTCTCGATGGCCCTGCGGTACGAGGGCTGGCAGGTGCGCAGCGCCGGCGACGGAACGGCCGCACTGAGCGCCGCCCGGCAGTTCCAGCCGGACGCGGTGGTCCTCGACGTCATGCTGCCCGACCTGGACGGGTTCCAGGTGCTGCGCCGGCTGCGCGAGCAGCGTCCGACCGTGCCGGTGCTCTTCCTGACCGCCCGGGACGCCGTCGAGGAGCGGGTCGCCGGGCTCACCGTCGGCGGCGACGACTACGTGACCAAGCCGTTCAGCCTGGAGGAGGTGATCGCCCGGCTGCGGGCGCTGCTGCGCCGCTCCGGCTTCGCGGTCGCCGCCCGGGCGGACGCCGTGCTCACCGTCGGCGACCTGAGCCTGGACGAGGACAGCCACGAGGTGCGCCGCGACGGGCAGCTGATCACCCTGACCGCCACCGAGTTCGAGCTGCTGCGTTACCTGATGCGCAACCCGCGCCGGGTGCTGAGCAAGGCGCAGATCCTCGACCGGGTCTGGAGCTACGACTTCGGTGGCCAGGCCAACGTGGTGGAGCTCTACATCTCGTATCTGCGCAAGAAGATCGACGCGGGGCGGACGCCGATGATCCACACCCTGCGCGGCGCGGGATATGTCCTCAAGCCGGCGGAGTGACCTGCTCGGGCGGCTGCGGCGCTGGCTGGCCGGTTGGTCGCTGCGCCGGCGCCTGGTGGTCTCCGTGGTGCTGCTGCTCGCCCTGGTCAGCGTCGGCATCGGCGGGCTCACCACGGTGGCGCTGCGCCACTTCCTGATCGCCCGGGTGGACGACGCGATCACCCTGGACAACGGGCGCCGCGGCGAGCTGCCCCCGTGGTTGCGGTCCGACCGGGACCGGCAGTGGCCCCTCGGCGCGCAACGGGCGGCGGAGCCGCCCCCCGGGCTTCCCGTGGGCTCGGTGGCCGTCCGGGTGTCCGACGGGGACACCCGGGCGCGGATCCGCACCGACAGCGGCGGCCTGGCGGACCTGTCCGCCGACGCGGTCGCCCCGTTGACCGCGCTGCCCCCCGACGGGCGGCCCCGCACCGTCGACCTCGGCGAGCGCGGCGACTACCGGGCGGTGGCCCGCAGGGCGCCGGACGGCGACGTCGTCGCCGTGGCGTACCCGCTGGCCGAGGTCCAGGAGACCGTGGGGTGGATGCTCGTGGCGCAGGCCGGGGTGGTGACGGCCGGCCTGCTGGTGGCGGGCAGCCTCGGCGCGCTGATCGTCCGGGCCACGCTGCGCCCGCTCAGTCGGGTCGCCGCCACCGCCACCCGGGTCACCGAGTTGCCCCTGGACCGGGGCGAGGTGGCCCTGCCGGTGCGGGTGCCCGACGCCGACCCGCGTACCGAGGTCGGGCAGGTGGGGGCGGCGCTGAACCGGATGCTGGGGCACGTCGCCGCCGCGCTCGCCGCCCGGCAGGCCAGCGAGACCCGGGTCCGCCAGTTCGTCGCCGACGCCAGCCACGAGCTGCGTACGCCGCTCGCGGCGATCCGCGGCTACGCGGAGGTGGCTCGGCGCGGCCGGGACCGGGTGCCGCCGGACGTGGCGCTGGCGCTGCGGCGGGTGGAGTCGGCCAGCACCCGGATGACGGCGCTCGTCGACGACCTGCTGCTGCTGGCCCGCCTGGACGCCGGCCGGCCGCTGGCCACCGAGCCGGTCGACCTCAGCGCGCTCGTCGTCGAGGCGGTCGCCGACGCGCACGTCGCCGGGCCCGAGCACCGGTGGCAGCTCGACCTGCCCGACGAGGTGGTCGACGTGCCGGGCGACGCCGCCCGGCTGCACCAGGTGGTGGCGAACCTGCTGGCGAACGCCCGGGTGCACACGCCGCCGGGCACCACGGTCACCACCCGCCTGGCCCCCGTGGACGGCGCGGTGGAGCTCAGCGTCGCCGACGACGGCCCGGGGGTGCCGCCGGAGCTGCGCGACGAGGTGTTCGAACGGTTCGCCCGGGGGGACAGCTCCCGGTCCCGGGAACACGGCAGCACCGGCCTCGGCCTGGCCATCGTGGCCGCGGTGGTGGCGGCGCACCACGGCACCGTCCGGCTGGCGAGCGGACCGGGGCGGACCGTCTTCACGGTCCGCCTGCCCTGGACCGACAGCTGAGGCGCGCGCGCCCTGGCCCGGTCGTGGCACGCTGGGGAGCGTGTATCGGGAACGGCCGGCCGGGATAGCGGGCGCGGTGCTCTGGACCGCCGTCAGCGACGGGTCGCCCACCCGGGTGCTGCCGGACGGCTGCCTCGACCTGCTCTGGTCCAGCCGGTCCGGGCTGCTGGTGGCCGGGCCGGACCGGACGGCGTACCGCAGCCACGCCGTGGCGGGGGAGCGCTGGCTGGGCCTGCGCCTGCCGCCGGGCGTCGGCCCGGCGGTGTTCGGCGTGCCCGCCGACGAGCTGCGGGACCGCCGGGTGCCGCTGACATCACTCTGGGGCCGGGCCGCGGACGAGGTCGCCGAGCGGCTGGGGGAGCGCCCGACCGGGGTCGCGCTGGCCGCGGTCGCCACCGGGCGGCTCGCCGCCGCGGGCGGGCCCGACCCGCTCGGGCCGCGGGTGGCCGCGCTGCTTGCCGCCGGCCGGCCGGTGGCCGCGGCCGCCGCCGAGGTCGGGCTCGGCCCGCGCCTGCTGCACCGGCGCAGCCGGGCCCTGTTCGGGTACGGCCCGAAGACCCTCGCCCGCATCCTGCGGATGCGCCGGGCGCTGGCGCTCGCCCGGACCGGGGTCGGGCTGGCCGAGGTGGCCGCCCGGGCCGGGTACGCCGACCAGGCGCACCTGACCCGCGACGTCCGCGAGCTGACCGGGGTCGCCCCCGGCGCGTTGCTCGCCGGCTGACGCCCGCCGCCCTAAGGCGTGTTTCATAAGCGGGTCAGAGCCACTCGCAGATGATGGTGATGGTCAGGACGGCCTGGAACCGGACGGCCAACTTGTCGTAGCGGG
>NZ_JBFAID010000052.1:0-48817 GCF_040654475.1 Micromonospora sp. NPDC050686 | reverse complement strand
TCAACAGCAGTATTCAACGCTTCTCGATCCTGAACTCGCCCTGTCCGGCGGACTTGCTATGAGCCGCTGGCCTCAACTCACCCTGACAGACAGGGGGCGGGCCCGGCACGGAAAGCTGATCGAGTGGCGCACCCCTGACGGAAAGACTGCCGGCATGACCGGCAGCGCGAATATCACAGCGTCCGCACTGCTGACCAGCACCAGACAGGGTGGCAACTGCGAGTTGGCAGTCATCGCACCGCACGCCTCCGGGCTCTTCCCATCAGAAGGCGATCCTCAGCCACCGAACGCCATTCAGAACCTGAAATCGGCGCCGCCGGCTGGTAGCACCGCAAGCGCCTCAGGACCCGTCCTTCTCGGCTGTGCCCTGGTGGACGGGACACTGATAGTGGAACTGGCCGTGGCGCCCGGCGAGAGGGTCACCATCGAAACCTCGCCGACCGGCGCACCGGGGTCATGGGCCATCGCAGGAGCCGTTCCTGCCAACCAGCAGTCCGCACGCCTCCTGGTACCGGAGCTGACCGGAGGTGCAGTGCGCGCGGTGATGGAGGTGGCCGGCGTACGGCTGGAATCTGCGGCCGTCTTCATCACCGATAGCTCCCGCTGCCGGCCCCGCCAAGACAACAACGACGCACCGCGCCTGGCCTGGTCAGGGGAGGTGGGAGAGCTTTTCAGCGACCCGCTGCTGGCCCAGCGCTTCACCAACGAGCTAGGACGGCTCGTTGAGCAGGTGGGCCTCCAGGGCCGCACTCCGTCCTCAACATCCACCACTTCTGCGAGTTCTCACGTCGAGCCGGGTGACCGGTGGGCCGACTACCTCGAGCAGTGCGAACACGCACTCGGCCCGAGCCTGTCCGCGCTCATCTTCCCGAAGAAGCACACTGGTGACCATGGCGCCGCGACTCACTGGTCGATCGATGACGTCGACGAAGGGGAGGTGACGGAAGAGGAAGATGACGACGTACTCGACGGCGTGGCGCGCGAACAGGAGGAAAATCCCGCGACGCAGGTCCCACAAATCCGTCCGGACCAGCGCGCCAAGTACCGACGGTTCGCCGAGCGCTGGGTCACCGCGGTAACAGAACCGGCCATAGAGAACGACTGGTCGACCCTGCCGCCGGTTCACCTCCGCATGGTCGTCACCCGGCTCTACCTGACGCTGCTTGCGGCTGGTGTCTGGCATGAAGACGACGATTGGCGCGTCGACCTCAGGTGGCTGATCTGGTCGCTGGTCCCTGACGACGGCATGCTCGATAGTCTTCCTGCCGAGGCCTTCGACCATCTCTACGCGCTGCTCGCCGTCGCTATGACCACGCTGCGGCAGGGAACTCACCTACACGGCGGACGGGAGGGAGATCTGCCCTCCACCGACGCCTGGGCAGACGCATCCGAGTGGGTAGCGGAAGCCGATGTCTCGCTCGCTGACGACCTTCTCCTGCCCGCCACTCAGCCCTTCGCGCGCGTAGCGACCGCGGAGGAGCTTCGTGAAACGGTCAGGCTGGCGGGGGAGGCGCGCCAGGACCCATACGCTGCGGTGCGGGCGTCGCTTGTCGATGCCGGTCTTGCAGTCGCTCTACAGGACGGCGTATGGCGGGTAGAAGGCGGGTTCGCGAACCCCTATCAGGCGGCGGCGCGGGCTGCCACCGAGCTGGTGCGGATCGACGGTTCTGCAGCCGTGGTCGCCCGAAACTCTCGATGTGCCGTCCTCATCGCCGTGGCCGACAAGACCATGGTTCTGGTCGACTCACGAATGGCCGTCTGGCGGGTCTACTCGTTGTCTGGCACTCGTACGCCGCTCTCAATGACGATCAACTGCCCTGGTCCACCGCCCAACGCCCGCACTTTCCCACTAAGGTCGCAGCCACCCGAGGTTTCGGACGTCGAAGCTCGGCTGAGTCTCGATTTGCCCAGCCTCGTGACTGAGATGAGGAGCCTCATCGCCTGTATGTGAGGGCCGGCTGACTGACGAGCGATGAGCCCTGACGTAGCGGCCGCTGGTCTCGGGAACGCCATCGCCATGGATGGCGCCGCCGGAGGTGATCAACGGTGCAGAGAAGGTACGTCGTCCTGTCAACGTACCGACAATCGCGTGTGCCTCGTGCACGCCTGCGCCGAGAAGGCTCGGTTGCAAGGCCGGCGGCACGCCTGGTAGCGGATTGCGGCGCTGGACAGTCGGCAGAAGAGTTCGAACTTGGTCACATGATCCAGCGTCGCCGCGAACACCTCCCACAGATGTCCGAACAACCAGCTCAGTCGGCGTACGGCGTTACGATCGGCCACGGGCTGCTGTAGAAGTCACGGTGCCGGTCCGCCGGGAGCCCGGTCTCCGTGACTACTATCCCGGCTCTACCCCATGGACGCCCAGGCCCTACTGACCGGTAGCGACCCGTTGGTCGATGGCGCGCAGCCCAGCACGGATAGCGTCGAGATCGTTCACCAATTCTCTCCCACCCACTCGTAGACGTTAGCCACGCCGACGATGCCCTCGCACTCGTACAGGCCGAGGCGCCGCTCATAGTTTCGGCCCTCGAAGTCATCCAGGCGAGGCCAGATCATCGGCAGCCCGGCGGAGGTGAACAACGCCGCCGGAACCCTCTGCCCGGACACGTCGGCCTCGAAGGCGGGAAAGCTGGACTGGTTGCGCAGCCACCCGGTCAGCGTGACCTCGGTCCAGTCGCCAGCGACACTGACTTCGTCTTGGTTGGGCTGAGCTGGCCGCAGTGTCCCGTAGGCGGCGAGCCTGTGGGAAGGTCGGACAAGCACAGCGTCGACGATTGCCTCGAGGATAGGAAGGACGAGCCGCCCCACCGCCTGGTTCCGCTCGCGCCGCTGCACGTCAGGTCCAGACGGCGTCTTCTCTCCGTGTTGGATGTTGTTCCGGACCACCAGCACCGCGCGGATCAACTTGTGCAGCGTCTCCGGCGTGCGAGATTTCCGCTCCTCCCAACGCAGCCAGCTCTCTCGAAACTGCCGGTGCTGCCTCGACGCGACCCGGACAACCGGCTCGGTCAGCTCCGCGATCCGCTGACTCATGCCCGGCGATCCATGATCGAGGACCAGGGGCTCGAAGCGGGCAAACGCCGCCACCGCTGGGTGGCAAAGTAGACCGTGTTGGTCCGCGGCAGTCATCTTAAGGAGCAGGTTCCGGTGCTTGGTCGATTCGGTGCGTCGGCCAGGCACGTTTGGGCGATCCGGAGGCGGAGAAGGCGGGGGCATCGTGCCGTCGAGACAGCTCGCTAGCTGATTGAGCGCCCGGAAGTAATCGGCGCATGCGGCCAGCTCCCAGCCGGGCCGGCGTCGAGGCGCGGCTCGAGCATCGTTGATCAAATTCAGTACGACGAGCAAACCGTCGCGCAGCGACGGGCTCTGCCACCAATGGTCTCCGCCCACGGCGCCGAGTATCCCGACGCCGACGCTTCCGTCAACACGCAGCCCCCGGGTTCACCCAACCTCTGGCCACGTGCGCCCGGATGGCGCTCAAGATATTCACGGCCAGTCGTGTTCCCAAGCGCCCAGGTTCTGCTCGGTGACCTCTTCGGCGGACCCGAGGTGGTGGTCGAGTGTGCTCAACCGGCGGACGCGGCCAGCCGGGGTTGAGGTGGTCACCCACGGCGATGATCGACTACGGATCTGCGGCATGGCTATGTCGGAGCACCGCCTACCTCCGAACGAGTGTGAGCGTCTCCGATGTCAGGTCTACCTGCCTCGGCCTGAAGCCGCCCGCTGCGATGGCCCGGCCGAGGGAGTTTCGTACGGAGTACCAGTACGGCAGGTGGTGGCGAGCCCAAGGTGCCAGCGCTTTTTCAATCACTCCTTCGAGGTCCGCGAAGGTGACGGGAATGGCATCGACGGTTTGCTCTTGGAGCCACCTCGTCAACGGCGTGTACTTGCCGCCGGCATGCCTGCTGCCGTCCGGCTCCGCGTCGGGCTCGCCGTCGCCTGCGGTGCCTCGCAGGATCGCCACCACCTCTGCTGGAATGCGGAAGCCAGCGGCACGTACGCCTTCGGGGTAGAGGGTTTTCAGCGCGGGTGCGACGGGGTCGGGGAGGAGGCCAGCCAGTTGAAGGTCTGCGGTGATGCGTGCGGTGGGACGCGTAAACCCTCGCAGCATTCGATCGTCGTCGTAGCCGCAGATGCCATAGAGTGCTTCCCGACCGATGGTCCCGCCGAGCGCCGCGGCCTCTCGGATCACTTCAGCTTGGACCTGGCCCTCTGCGTCGAGCCGCCGCAGCAACTCGGCAACCGCTTCAGCAGTCCAGACGCCGAGCGGGTCGAGGTCGTCTCGCTGTCGGCCGGCGTCCTCGAGCGAGGCCGGATTGACCTCAACGTCGAGAGCCGAGGATCGCAGCAGCAGGTCGCGTGGCCGCAGAAGGAACAACTGCCGTCCACCGCTGAAGTCGAAGAACTCCTTCGCCATCTCGTGCCGTGGACCGATCACCACCGAGCGGTGGCGCCACCACCAGTCTTCCTTCTCGTCACCTGTGACGATGATAAGATCAAGGTTGCGCCTCTTCGCCTCCTCGCAGGCCTGCCAGTAGACAAGGAAGTCTCCCGCAGGACCCTCCGGCTGCTCGTCCTCCTTGTCTGCGTCGAGGTAGCCGGGAGGAGTTTGCTCCTCAACCCTTTGTTTGCCTTCCTCGATGAGCTTGTCCCACTCGTCATCTGGCGGTCGAGCCAGGACTCTGCCGTCAAGCAGCACACCGAGGCGGGTCAGTATTGGGTCCTTCGACGCCGGTGTGTCTGCCTGAACTCGGTCCGGCTCAGCGTTGCCGACTGCCTCCAGAAGCTGGCCAAAGATCCGGCCAATATCCCGCTGCAACTGTTCCAGGTCGGCGTCCGCCAAGGCTACCTGCTTAGCCCACCGCGAGAGGGCGTCGAACGTCGACCGTTGATTTTTCTGCAGTGCGCCGCGTACTTCCTGCGCCGCGCCGTCCGGATTTCCGATCGCGGCGAGTCGGTTGCGATGAAACTCCCGAATCGCCTGGTGCGGGATAACCAGCCGGTCGCCGACCTTTTCAAAGATCGTCAGCAGGTCTTCCGTCGTCTGTGTGTTGTAGCGATAAAGGTTGAGAAGTACATTGGCGTCCACCGCGATCAACGCCCCGGTCAATGCTTGGTCCACGTCGGCGTCTGCCAAGACGCGGTAACCCTCGAAGCCGTCGAACAAGCCAGCCATCGAGCCTCCCAGCCCAACTCGGGCCGCCGCTGACCTGGCATACGGGCTGGGCGGCACGTGAGAATCATCGCGCCCGCACCGACGCGTACTCGCCGAGCCCAGATTTCCAGAGCTGGTTCCACGAGGGGACGACTTGTCGCCTTCTAGACCACGAGGTGTACATGCGCGGCCGACGGTGATACACGTGCCCTGGCCGAGGCACAGTCATGCCGCCGACCGTGCGCGCTGTCTCAAAACATCGATCACACTGAGCGAGCGTCAGTTTCGGTGCTGTTCCTGCGAGACGCGGCGAAGCGAAGCGCCAAGGCGCCGGGGACGCCGCCGGGAATCGGGGAGCACGTGGGGAGCAGTCGGGTGCGCTGAACGGCGTCGAACGGCATCCAACGGCACGCAATGGCGCTCAACTGCACCCGCCGCCACCTGCGGCTTCTCGTTTCTGCAGGTCAGCAATGCGGCGCCGTCTTCGAGGCGCACCGTGGTGCGCGAAGATTCGGTGCCGGTTGCTGGTTGCGGTCCGACTGTGTTCGGGCGGATTGTGATGGGGTCCGTCGTGGTCGACCCCGATTTCTCTGTGGTGCTGACGAGCCTGTAGGTCAGCATGGTGGCGGAGGGCTTCCACGGGAACCGTGGATTGGTGCCAGCGAGCCCGAGCGTCAGACTTTCGAATCTCCCTGCCCTCCCCACGACGGACGCCATGGTCCGCGTGTGGAGGAGGCTGGTGATGGAAGTCGTTCACTCCCGCTGCGTCGGGATGGACATCTCGAAGAAGGACGCCAAGGTGTGCGTGCGGATCGCGGGGGCCGGTCGCCGCAAGACGACCGAGACGGTCACGACCTGGGGGTCGATGACCAGCCAGATCCTCGCGTTGCGTGACTATATGGTTGATCAGCAGGTGACGTGCGTGGTGATGGAGGCGACCAGCGACTACTGGAAGCCGTTCTACTACCTGCTCGAGGACGCCGGCTTCGAAGTCATGCTGGTCAACGCCCGGCACGTGAAGACGCTGCCAGGACGCAAGACCGATGTCGCGGACGCGACCTGGCTTGCCCAACTCGGCGCGCACGGCCTGGTGAGGGGCTCGTTCGTGCCGCCCGAGCCGATCCGCCAGTTGCGGGATCTGACCCGGGCACGCACGGCGATCACGAGGGAACGTGGCAGGCAGGTCCAGCGGCTGGAGAAGTTGCTGGAGGACGCCGGGATCAAGCTGTCCGCGGTCGCGTCCGACATCCTCGGGGTGTCCGGGCGGGCGATGTTGGAGGCGTTGATCGCTGGTGACAGAGATCCGGCAGCGCTCGCGGATCTGGCCAGGCGTCGGCTCCGGTCAAAGATCCCGGAGCTGACCGAAGCGTTGAACGGCCGATTCACCGAGCACCATGCGTTCCTCGCTCGCGTGCACCTGGACCTGATCGACCGGCATACGGCGGCGATCAACAGGCTCACCGAGCGGATCGAGGTGATGATGGAGCCCTTTCAGGGCTTCCGTGACCTGATCTGCTCCATCCCCGGCATCGGCGTCCTCACCGCCGACGTGATCATCGCTGAGACCGGCGCCGACATGACTCGCTTCCCGACCGCGAAGCACCTGGCCTCGTGGGCCGGCACCACACCCGGCAACAACGAATCGGCGGGCAAGGTGAAGTCCAGCCGAACCCGCCCCGGCAACCCCTACCTACAGGGAGCGCTGGGGGCGGCGGCGATGGCGTGCTCCCAGAACCCGCGCACCTACCTCGGCGCCCGATACCGGCGCATCGCCTCACGCCGTGGACCGCAGAAGGCCAACGTAGCCATCCAACACTCCATGCTTACCGCGATCTGGCACATGGGCACCACCGGCGCCTTCTACGACGACCCCGGCGCTGACTACTTCACCCGCCTTCACCCCGACCGATCCAAGAAACGAGCCATCCATCAACTCGAAGCCATGGGATACCGCGTCACCCTGGAAAACGCGTCGTGAAGCGAACCAACCTCTGACGCGAAGGGGGAATCTTCGCGTCAGAGCCGGCGGAGCGTCCTGCTTCACACGGAGTGCTCAGCGGTTTCGCGCAGCAGCCGATGGCGTTCTATGTTGCCTGGCAGGGGAGTATGCGCAGGTCACGGCGGTAAGGAGCCGCTGGATGGCCTGGCCTTGCAAGTGGGAGCAGATTGGGTGCAGGTTGGCGAAGTGGTCACCGCTCCCGAAGTGCTCACCGATACCCGACAGGGGCGAGGCTTTGACCTGCGGGGATGCGGTCGAGCGGTGCGACGTGACCTCCCAGAGAAAACCGAAGTGGTCAGCGTTGGCTGCTCCCCGCCTGCCTACTGCCGTCTTGTCGTCCCGGGCCCGCCGAAGCCAGTCGCCGGGACGATCCAGCATCGACGTGCGGCTCTAGATCCGCCATGGCGGACTTGGTACGGATTCCGGCAGTTGAGACTCGAATCCCACCGGCAGCCATCTGACCAGGGCTTCCTGGGCGGTGACCACTTCCGCGGATCCGAAGGTGTCGACTCGTGGGTTCACTCGGCCGATCCCCGCCTCCTCCCGTCCGCTTCTAGCCGATGAGCGGACGTCGTGGTTGGCGCTGGTGTTCCGCCGACCGTGCCGGCGGACGGGTAATCTCGCTGACCTTTGATACGGTCCGCGTCTGCTGGCGCAGGCACGCCGGTCAGGTGTCAGCCATCGGTGCCAGGGCGAACAAGGGCGGCACCGGATCGGCTGCCTGAATCTCGGCAACGACCTGTGTCAGTTGCTGGTAGTCGCCGCCGGCGGCCCGGTCGACGTCCGCAGCGGCATGGTTGCCGAGGTGACACTCGGCGATGGCCCGCAGAAGGAACGCGACGCTGCACAGGTCCGGCGGGTCGACGTTCGGCCGAATGTCGAGCAGCAGCGACCGGGCCTGCTCCGGTCGGTGGTTGAGCAGGTGCGCCAGGCCTATAGCGACCCGAGCGGACAACATGTCCGGCTGCCCGTGGAGGGAGAGCTGGGCCAGTTCCGAGAGCTCCGACGCCTCTCGGTGGTCGACCGGCGATCCGTTCACCACCGCGGCGTACAGGTACCACAACCCGAACTGGACGGTAAGCACCTGCCCGATTGCGGCGGCGACCATGGGATCGGTGCTGTCGGCGCGAGCCAGCGCCGCGAGCCGCTCGGCGTCGGCGATGAAGTCCGCCGTCGACTGCGCGTGTCTCGTGCTCCAGCGCCGTTGGAAGGCAGCGAGCGCGAGTCGCGCGTCGTCGCTGTCGCGAACCGGATCTCCGAGAGGATCGTCGTCCACCTCTCCTCGGACAATCGTCCGCACCGTCCTGCTCACCTCCTCCTGGTAGTAGGCCGCCCGCAGCGCGGCGCGGGTGGCTGTCGGCGCCAAAAGCCACTGAAGCAGGATCCGGCCGTCATGGCGGGGCGATGCCCCGGGAATGAGATTGACCACCCCGAGCAGGGCCGCGACGAGCGCTGCGCCGAGCAGTGCGACGCGCGTCAACGCCGTACCCGTCAACGCCATCGCGGCACCGAGCACCGCCGCGGTGCACAGGTTCGCCATCGGGCCACCGAGGTAGAACAGCACCATCCGCAGCGGCAACGCGGTCGCCGACGGCGCCGGGTGGCGGACTAACACTTCGCTCCGCCACCCGGTGAAGGGTGCGATACGGACCGCGATGACCGGCAGACGCAGCAGCTTCGCCGCGACGAGGTGCCCGCACTCGTGCAGGACGACGTGCACCCACAACGACACGCAGGTGAAGCCAACGGCGGCGATCGCACCCGTCACAGACTCCGTGACGAGTAGCGCGAACGCTACCGCCTCCAACACAAAGAGGATGGACGCGGCGACCAGCCGTCGGCGGGGGGAGATCACCGGGAGATAGTACGGCCGGACACGTAGAGGCCCAGGTACTTACCTTACCGACGTCGCACACCGCGACGCCGATTTACCTTCCCGATGCCCGCCCGGCTTCGCCATCCTCTTCTGGCCGCTGATGGCGCGCGGCCAACATGCCGAGGACCGGGCAGTCGGTCCGACGTCGATCAGCTCGCCTTCCGTGGCGCGCCTGTCTGCAGCGCGTCGAGGTCCCGTTCGGCGAACTGCCGGTGGTGCCACTCCTCGTTCAGGACGATCAGCAGGCACTCGCGTACCGGGAAGCTTTCCGGCGGCGGCCAGCCGGTCCCCTCGATGGGCTCGGTGTGGCTGGCCAGGGACTCGTCGGTCAGGCCGTCGACCACCGTGTGCACGGTGGCCATCCGTTAGCGGCGCAGCGCCAGGACCTCCTCGAGCGAGGGACGGGCCTCGCGGTCCCGCGGGATCCCTGGGGTGTCCGGCATCTCATCCCACGGCAGGTCGAGCGGGTCCCACGGCGAGGGGTCGCCGAGGATTGCCCGCCGTACCCACGCGTCGGTGGCGAACACCAGGTGGCGCAGGGTCTCGATGAACGACCACTCGCCGTCCACCGAGTCGTGCAGTAGCCCGGGGTCCAGGCCGCGAGCACGCTCGACGGTGCCGGTCGAGAGTCGCTCGACGATGCCCCACGCTTCCCGGAAGCCGTCAGGGTCGGTGGGGCGCATCCTGGCCCGGACGGGGTCGCGCCGGTCGAGCTCCGCATTGACCAGAGGCGCGACGTCGACCCCGTTGACCACAAGGTTCTGGATCTCACCGTCGATCCGGACGTCGACCAGCTCGACGCCGCGCATCACCAGCCCGCTCAAGTCGACGCCGCGGAACCGTGCGCGGGAGAGGTCGACGGCACGGAACTCGGCATCGGCCAGGTCGACACGTTGCGAAACGCGAGCCGCTCAGGTTGTCCCCCGTGAAGTCGGCCATGGCCGGACTCTAGCCGCGCCCTGCGACAGGCCGTCGTCGCGAGCGCGGCCCAGACGAGTTTCACTCTCTACGCCGTCCCGTTGACATCCGGACATGCCGCGATTCGCTCGGTCATAGCCGATGACCGTGCATCCGGTCTTGGTGGCCGCTGCTGAATTCAATGCTGTTCGATGCAAAACTCATTGCCCTCGGGGTCACGCAGGGTTACCCAGCCGCGATCCTCGGGACCGCGGTGGTCCTCGTGGATCGTGGCGCCGAGGCTGACGGCCCGGTCGACCTCCTCGTCGCGGGACCGCCCGTCGGGCTTCCAGTCGAAGTGGACCCGGTTCTTGGCCGAGCGCGGCTCGGGGACCCGGACGAACAGCAGGCCCGGCACCGGGTCCAGCGCTTCGACGAGCACCTCGTCGTCGCCGGGCTGATCGATCCCGGAAATCGGCCAGCCGGTCAACCGGCACCAGAACGTGGCCAGCTCGTACGGGTCCGCGCAATCGATCGTTACGTGACGCAGTCTCATTCGCAGCACCGTAGGTCGTAATCAAGCCGGCATCAAACGCAATCGGCGCCACCAGCCGCGCCGCGCGTCCCGGTTCGGCACAGGCGGGCCGCCGGTGCGCACATTTGCCGCGGATCGAGCGTCATGTTGCGTGACGGACGTGCCGAGCGCTCGACGTGCGGTCGTGCCGATGGTCGCGAGTTGCGTTGGTCGCCGTTAGAAGCCTGCGGTGGTCCCGGGGCGCCTCTAATGCCAAAAGGCCTTGATCACAGCGTGTCCGGCTTGCGCGGTCCGCTCGTAGAAGGTGCGTAGGTCGTTGTGGTAGCCGAGGAAGATATTCCTGGCTGCGTTCTTCTCCTCCCAGCCGACGTATGGCTGGGAGAGTTTCGTCCCGGCGATCTGCCAGCGTTCGTCGAAGGAGACGGTGCGGAGGAACTCGGCCGTTCCTCGCGTCTCGGCGGGGTTGAGGATGACGAACGGTGGTTGGTCCTTCGCCGGGTCGTGGATGGGGCGGCCGCCGAAGATCGGCAGACTGCTGGCGGCGTTCGTGGCGTCACCCTGGTTCGTGCCCATGATGTAGAGCTCGTTGAGGTGGCCGAAGTCCTTCTCGATGGAACGGGCGATCCCGGCTACGTACTCTTCCGCGTGCGCCTCCCAGGCGGCCCACATGAAGTCCTGCAGCGACGAGAAGTCCTCCGGGACTTCGTTGGAGGCCGCGGCCCGCAGGTGCATGTAAAAGCTCACGAGGCTGTTACTCCTTGCGTTGCGCGGGCGAGCAGGCGGCTGCCCGTCGTGGGGCCCTGGCCGAGTGTCGGTCTCGACCGAGGCTGCTCGGGGCGGCGGCGACGATCGGTCGCCGAACAACATGCAGAACCTTCCCCGTCCCGGTTTGTTACCCGTCCGGGCTGGCGTAGGCGCGTACCGCCTCATAGGTCGTCGGCAGTCCGTGTTGGCGCAGTGGGCCTTGAGGCCCTGAGGAGCCGAACACGTGAGGGTTGTCGATGAGCCAGGTGACCACCGCGCGCTGCGCCGCTGTCAGTTCCTCGAAGCCGCGGCCGTGATCCGGTTCCATCTGCGGGAACGCGCATGCCAGCACCACGTTGAAGTGGTTGTGCCAGTTCGACGTGGGTTGCTCGGCGAGCACCACCGCGACGAGGTCCGACCGCACCTGCTCGGCCACCGGCGCGGCGAACGCGTCGAGCACTTCCAGTGCCACATGGCTGGGGCTCGCCCCCCAGATCGTCTCTCTGGTCTCCTGTCGGCGGATGACCGCCCACCGGCGTAGCTCAGCTATCGCCGGCTCCGGCATCTGTTCACCGGCCAGCTGCGCCCACACCACGGCCGCCGCCCACCTCAGGTCGGGATCGGTACCCGCCAGGTTCCTCTCCAACAGGTCAGCCACAGGCTGCGTCAACGCGCCGCCGAGAAGTCCCAACGCGATCAGCGCACCTCCCACTATCTGCACCGGGCGTTGCTCGTCGGAGGCGATGCCGAGCAGGCGGGGACGGATCGACGTCAGGTCCTCCGGGAACCAGGCCAGGGCGTGGATCGCCTCCCCGACCACCTCGGCGTCTGCGTCATCCAGGCATGTCAACAGCAGTGGGACGCCGGCGCGGACGGCGTCGTACGCGGCGAGCGCGTGCCGGGTCTCGAACAGGCGCCGCTCGGGCTTGGTGAGCGGAAGCGGCTGCCGCTGCCCTGTGCTGACGACCTGGTGCCAGTCCTTCATCGCGTGCGACCAGTGGCGCCAGGTCTCCTCGGGGACCTGGGACACCCGGTTACGGATTTCGGCGATGGGGAAGCCCGTGGCGGGTAGGTCGTAGGGCGTGTAGCCGACAGCGAGGCAGGAGAGCAGCTGGGTGACTTCGTGTCGTGCGGGTGTGGCGGGGTCGGCCAGCAGCTCCAGTAGGAATGGGACCGCGTATGCGCTGGCCTCGTAGCGGGTGCCCTGGTGGTAGATGTTGCCGTACAACTCGTACATTGCCGCGCGACGGACCTCGTCGTCGGAAACCCGCAGATCACGGATGAGGCCAGGCACGTCCTCGGCACTTCCGTACGCATGCGTCAACGACGCCCAGTCGACGCTGTCCAAATCAAGTCGCACCCGCCGCATTCTCCACGAGCCGAGTCCACCACGGGGTACCCCTCGATGTTCGCTGCAGCCATCAGCCCCGGGGTCGTGGGCGCCGTCCGGCGCTGACGCACCCCCGGATCGGGGCTGGTGTCGTCGGATGCCCGGGCCGGCGGTTCGCCTTCGTCGAGGTCACCGCGTTGGACGCCGTCCCTGACATTCTCGACCTGACCGACAAGATCGAAGGGGCGCTCGGCTGAGGCGGGCACCCGTCGCGGCCAGAGGACCGGATTGCGCCTGATTCGGTGGGCCGGCGCGAGTACACCTGCTCGGGATCGGCCTTCACCAGCCCGTAGGGGCTTCCTCGTGCTGTACGCCGCCAATGACCGGGGCTGCGTCGTCACCGCGGGTCAGTCAGCATGACGGGGTGCGGGGGCTTGTGTGGGATGACGTCAAGAATTTCTTCGACCCGAACCTGATGGGTGCGTTGCCCGACGTACGTGTCGAAGATGCCTCGGTGGAGGACTGGCAGGCGGTGTTCGAGCTGGTCCAGACGCAGGGCTGGAGGTGGGAGTACTGCGTGGGTGATGCCGTCGTACCGCTTCCTCCAGCAGCCGATGTGCTGGCACGTGCTGCTGACGACGAGCTGCCGATCTTGCGGGTGTGGCCGGTGCCGGACGTCCTGGTCAACTTCTGGCCGTACTGCGCGGTTGAGATCGACTTCGACATCGACCTACGGGAGTTGCAGGGCCAGGAGCGGCTGGACATGCTGTGCGGGTTCTTCGCCGTGATCGGGCGCAGGCTGGGCAAGCCGGTGTTGATGGCTCCCGAGGGCGACTATCACCATCCGGTCCTCGGCTTCGACGTCGAGGCTGACGAGGTCGTTCTGCTAGCCAACCCATCCCTACCGGAGTGAAACCGAGCCGATCCTGGCGGGTCACCAGCTGGCCGACGACCGGCGCGGTTGCCATGGGTCGAGTGCTTACCCTGAGCTTTTCCGGGTAGCTCGGAGGACAGTTCGTGGGGACCGGCTGGCCACGGCGTAGCCGGTAGCGTGATCCGGTGCGTTCGGCAGCGGAACTTCGGCAACGGTGGCTCGACATGGTGCCTCGGCTTTTGACGAGGCCGGGCATGTGGGCACTCGACGGGCAGGCCTTGGACAGGCAGGCGAGGGGACTTTTTTCTGACCTGTGCTTCCTGGACGAGCGTGACCAGGACCTCGACGTCGTGTTCGGGGTGCTTCAGGGATACGGCAGGCTTGGTGTGGCCGGCCCCTTCATCGCGCTCTTCGGCACGGAGCACGACTGCCGTGCCGAGGTTGCCTCGGTCTTCGCCGAGCAGTTTCACGCGCTCGGCTACCTTCAGGCAGAGCGTCTGGTCGACCCGGCCGAGTTCAAGCGCCTCACGGCTAGTCTCCGCGAACGGTTCGACGGTCGGGATGTGCGTCGCAGCGAGGTCGAAGCTGCCTACGGGTCGTCGAGCCTCGTCGTCGACAAACGGGTCCTCTGCTACGCCCCAGCCGACAGATCTGGCTGGGTCTTCTTCGACTGCTTCACCGAGTGCCGCAGCGATTACGTGCCAGGAGCGGGACGTTACGAGGGGCGGGTAGGCGAGGACCCGCTTGTGCGCGCGGTACGCCGCCCGGCCACTGACTTCGAAGCCGGCCTCATCCTGACGCTCTACGGCAAGGTCCTGCGATGGGGCCCTGGTTGGTGGCTGCACCAGCCGGAGGGCCTGCCCGATGAGCAGCGGGCGATCGCAGCACAGTTACGCCACATCGAGTCCGCTGATCCTTCGCAGTCGCTACGGCGGTCCCGGCACGATCCACGATCCTGATCAACTCGTCGCCCTGGGCGCATGCCGGATCGTCTTGATGCCACAATCCGCCCGTGGATGCTTCGACCTTCGCCTCAACTTTCGGTCCGCCTCCGGCCGGCGCGGTGCCCGTCGACTGGGACGTGGTCGAGTCCTGGCTCGGCTTCTCACTGCCCGAGGACTACAAGTGGCTGGCGTCCACCTACGGGCCGCTGGACATCGGCGAGTTCATCTGGCTTCACACTCCTTGCACGCAGGAGGGGAGCTTCGAGTACGCCACCTGGCTGCGCGACACCCACCGGCACTGTCGCATCTCCTCCCGCGACGCCCCGCCGTATGAGCCGCCGGCGTTTCATCCCGCGCCCGGGGGTCTGCTCGCCTGGGGCATGACCCGCTCCGTCGGCTACCTGTTCTGGAACACCGCGGTGTCGGAGGACCCCAACCGGTGGCCCGTGGTCATCTTCGATCAGGATGCCGTCCATCAGGGGGTCGAGCCGTGGCGCAGTTTCGACATGCCGTTGTTGGACACGCTGGTCGCAGTCGTCGAGAGCGGGATTGCGTTGCCCGGCGGCGGGAGGCTCGGTCCGCTGCCCGCGACCGTGCGGAGGACGGCGTTCCTCACCGACGCCGGTCCGTGGAGGCCGCCGGCGCCCCGACCGGAAGTGGTGCCCGAGGCGCAGCGGCGGGCCGCGCTCGCGCAGGGCAGCGGGTTGCCGGCGTTGAGTCTGCTCGTGCCGCCACCCGAGGCTCCCTATCTGGGTGGCGGCACGTGGGAGGAGTTGTTCGAGGAGTTGGGCACGCGTCTGGCCGCGGAGTACGTGGCGCTGATGAACCGCTATGGGTCCGGATGCTGGTCACAGTGGCTGCGGTTCATGACGCCGCTGCGCACCGGCGGCCGCGGGTTCGTTCACCATGTCTCGGAGTCGCTGGACGGGTATCGCAGCCTCCGCGCGAATTTCCCCCAGTACCACCCGCTGCCGGTCTGGCCCGAGCCTGGCGGCTTCCTCCCCTTCGCCAGCTCGATCGACGGTGACGAGCTCGGGTGGCTGACCGATGGGAACCCCGACGAATGGCCGCTGATCGTCAACCCCCGCCACGCCGACCAAGGACCACCGCTGCCGCACAACCTGACCGACACCTTGCTGGAGTGGTCACGTGGCCGCTTCTCCGCCGAGGGATTCCCGGGCCTGGACAAACTCGACGATCCGCTGGAGTTCATCGACTTCGAGCCGTGGGACGACGAGGCGTACTGGTAGCAGTGGCCCCTGCCGGGGCGGCATGTCACCCGCACACGAGCGGGGAGCTGGCTGACAGGCGTTCTCCGGGATCGAATTGGGAGCTGCTGGATGCGGTGACGCGAAGTCAGCGACTGCATCGCAGCTGCTGGCCTGACACGGCACATCCGGCAGCCACACCGGTGCCGGCCTGGGCGGCAGCAGACCCGACCGTGTCCGGCGGTCAGCCGCGGGCGGTGTCGTGCCGAGATTGGGGGAGCGGGATGGGAGCAGACGGGTGCACTGAACGGCGTTGAACAGCGTGCAACGGCCCTGAACGGCATCCAACTGCACCCAGCCCGACCTGCAAGTTCTCGTTTCCGCAGGTCAAAGTCGGTGCGGCGTCCTGCTTCACACACTGGCTGAGGTTTCAGGCGGAGCCGACACGTTTGCTCTTCGACTGTCGGTGCACGCGACCTGGAGCCACCAGGACGCCCTCCCCGCCTCGCGTACGAGGGTCGGGGAGGGCGTCAGAGTCCCGCTGTCGGCCCAGCCGGGACTACGATGCGGAGCGGCAGCAGCGCGAAGGTCAGGCCGCCCGCCAATCGTGGTTAGTTGTCTCACGACCTGTTTCCGCCAGTTCACCCAAGCCGGCACACTCCTCCGCTGGGCCTCGGCTACAGCTGCCCGTCGCCAACAGGTGCGCGGCGAGCGCAGGGTAGGTGGTGGTGGCGGCGTCAGCCTGTCACCAGCGGGCCGCCGAGCGCGACCTCGCTGAAGACGTTGATGCGGGACCGGGACTTGTCGTGCGACGTGCTGAAGATCGCGCCGTCCTGGGCCGCGGCCGCTCCGGGAAGCGGCACCTCGGTGCCGACCTGCCGGTAGTTGACGCCGTCGAAGGAGTAGGCTGCGCTGACCCCGTTGGTGGTGCGGGTCAGCTTCACCCAGAGCGGCCTGTAGGTGTCGACGTCGGCCCGTGCCTCGGACTCGAGGTAGCCGTCCCCGTTGGCGTCCCACTCGAACAGGACGCCGGCTCGGGGGGTGACTGCCACGACCGCGTATCCCGGGGAGACGCCTGCGGCGGTCACGTCGTTCCTCAGCATGACGCCGCTCTTGGCGAAGCGGTTGGCGTCGTTGACGACGTCGACGCGGGCGGAGATGCTCTCGCCGGCGACGACGGCATCCTCGGCGTAGATGGCCCCGTACTGGTCGTCGCGCTGTCCGCCGCCGCCCCAGACATCGGCCCCGGCGGCTGAGATGCCGAAGTGCGACCCGGACTGCGTGAAGGTCGAGGTGGCAGCAGAGCGGCCGTCGGTCTGCAGCGGCTGTGCGACCTTGCCGCTAGCCTGCCCGCAGCGCTCGTAGAGGCCGAACAGGTTCGCGTTCAGCGCGGTCCGGTACTCGGGAGCGACGCCAGCCGAGCAGATGACGTCCCAGGCGGCGTCGGGCCAATTGGCACCGCTGACGGTGACGTTGCCGATGAGGCGGTTGTTGCGGGACGCGGCGTTCGGGATTTGTGCTCCTCCGGAGTTGAGCCAGTTCTCCTGCAGAGTGTTGTCGGCGGTGTTGTTGGGTCCGTAGGCGTTGGTGAAAACCCAGGGGTTGGTGCCGTCGAGCACGTTGTGCCGGTAGGTGGTGTGGCGGGTGCCCTCGTCGAGGTAGAGGCCGACTCCGGAGGCGTTGTAGAGGTAGTTGCGCTCGACGACGGTGCCAGGGCTGGCGGACAGGTTGTAGAGGTTGCCGCCGTCGGCGAAGCGGGCCTTGGTGTTGTGGACGAGGGTGCCCGAGACGAGGTTGTCTTTGAGCGTGGTGGGAGTCGTGTACAGCGGGTTGTACTTGTAGTAGCCGCGGTTCACGTAGTCCTGGGAGCCGCCGGGGTCGTTGATGCCCCAGCCGTAGCCGGTGTCGATGCCGTCGTAGGCGACGTTGGCGACCTCGTTGTGGACGATCTGCGCTCGGGTCACGTAGGTGCTCAGGATGCCGGAGTTGTCCTTGTACTCCACCGACACGCGGTTGACGGTGTTGTCGCGCAGGGAGATGTCCTGGTTGGTCATGCGCGGGTCACTCGGGTGGTGCGCATCGGCACGCACGCCGCCCACGGCGATTCCGTGACCGCCGATCTCGTAGAACGTGTTGGCGAGCACGCGGACGTCGCTGGCACCGAGTCCCACGCCGGTGGTGTGTGCGTTGGCGTCGTTGCCGATGCCCAGGGCGGTGGACCCGAGGTTGGTGAAGACGTTGCGGCTGAGGGTGATGTCGCTGGCCGCGGAGACCTGCACGGCGGCCGGCTCTTGGAACCACATGTTCCGGGTGCGCTCGAACTGCTCGCACCCGCGGCTGCAGCTCGTGAAGGAGTCGGCCGGGCGGTACTCGACCGCGTTGCGTAGGTAGGCGCCGTTCTGCTGGTTCGCGTAGCCGTGGGTGGAAGGTCCGAGCCAGGAGGTCCCGGTAAACTCGAGACCGCTGAGCTCGAGGTTCGTGACCGGCTCGTCGTAGGTGCCGCCGATGCTCACGAGGGACTCGAGCTGCGGGACCTCGACCTTGAGGTCGTCGGGGTCCACGCCCGCAGCGGGCTTGTAGTACAGCTTGCCGGCGGCCGGGTCGGCGTACCATTCGCCGATCTCGTCGAGGAAGCTGAGCGAGTTCACGAGGTACCAGGTGGGCGCTCCGAGCAGAGCGAACTGCGCGGTGTCCCAGCCCCATGTGTTGTTGTCCCAGGCGGGCTGGGCCATCGTGACGGTGCGTCCCTCGATGCTCTGCACGGGGGAGTAGCGGTCGGTGAAGTCCCCGAGCGCCTCGAACTCGATGCGGTTCTGCCCGGGCACGTCAGCCAGGTAGGCGAGGGCGGGGTTCTCGAGCGTCATGCCCGTGGCGGTGAGCTTCACGTCCGAGAGCGCCAGCCGCTTTGACGCCCGCTGGGCGATCTTGCCGTTGACGTAGAGCTGTCGGGTGTCCAGGCCGACCGGGATGTCCGCGACGTAGATGCCGGCGGACTGGTCGTAGGTCTGCCAGCCGGACGCCTGCCTGCCGCCGGAGATGACGGGATGGGCGCCCGGAGCAGCGGTCCACCGCACGGTGTGCCCGTCGCGGCCGCCGTCCTCGACCCGGAACTCCAGCGGCTTGTCGATGCGGTACACGCCGTCGGCAAGGACGACGGTGACGTCGCCCTTGCCCTTGGCGGCCTCGTGGCGTACGACCTCCTGTGCCTGGGCGAGGGAGCAGGGGTGCTGCTCCTGGCACCGACCTAGGTCCCGGCCCTCAGGCGAGGCGTAGAAGATGCGGGGCTTCGCGGCGGGCGCAGCTGAGGCTCCCGGGGCAGCTGCCACTCCCACAGCCAGAGCCGCAACACTTGCTGCAGCAGCGGCTGTCGCTTTGGCGGCGCGGGTACGGGGAGGCGCTCCCCGCGAACGTGAGTCTGTCGTCATGTCTTTGTCCCTCCATGGGTGCGGCGCGGCGGCTCACCTACGCCCGATCGACAAGTAGTCATACGTATGACCATATGTGTAGGTGTGGATCTCAGGAAGCCCCTCTCTCCTGCAGCTGATCCAGGCGTGTACATGAGGCAGGCCGAATCGGTTCCTCGCGCAGGTGCGCTGTGTACCTGAGGGCACGTCGCGCCGAGCTCGACGCGCCGGTAGCTGCTACCAGTCCATCGCGCTGTCGTCCTCGGGGTTGATGCGCAGTGCGGCGCGTGGGGGCCGGACCTGACGGTCCGCCGTTGGCTGCCCGTTCGGGCTGGAGGCCAGTCCGGGGAAGAGGCCTCCAGCGAGGCGGTGCCGGCGCTGGTGGAGCTGCGCGAGCAGGGCGTGGTAGGCGCGGTCGGCGTCGGGATGAACCAGTCCCGGATGTTGGCCCGCTTCCTGCGGGAGACCGACGTCGATGTCGTCATGCTCGCGGGGCGCTACACGCTGCTCGAGCAGGGCGCAGGCGACGACGTGCTGCCAGCTGCTATCGCGACGGGCAAGTCGGTGGTCGCCGTCGGTGTGTTCAACTCCGGCTTGCTGGCGCGTGAGCAGGTGCCGTCCGACGCGAAGTACGACTACCGGCAGGCTTCACCGCAGCTGCTCCAGCGCGCCCGCGACCTGGCGACGGTCTGCGAGTCCCACGGTGTCTCCCTGCCAGCGGCGGCACTGGCGTTCCCGCTGCAGCATCCGGCGATCGTCGACGTCACGGTCGGCATGCGGACTCCTGAGCAGGTCAGCCGCAACCTCCAGCTCCTTGCCGTCGAGACGCCGCCGGACCTTTGGCGCGAACTCGAGGAACGGCAGATGCTGCGCCCCGCTGGCAGGCTCGGCACCGGGGCAGGGGGCGGGCGATGATGATCGTCGCCCTGCGCACCCGGTTGAGGAAGGGGCACGAGGCGGAGTACAAACGCGACCACGCCCGCATTCCCAAGGACCTCGTAGCGGCCTTCCGCGACGTGGGCATCTCCGGATGGCGGATCTGGCGCAGCGGACGCGACCTCTTCCACGTTGTCGAGTGCAAGGACTGGCAGTCCGCGAGCGCCACGTTGTCGCGGATGCCGGCGGAACATGCGTGGCAGACGCACATCGGCAAGCATCTCGAGCAGCCGACGGACGACGACGGGACGCCCCTGGCGCTCGTGGCACACGAGGTGTGGGACTTGAGCAAACAGCTCGAGAGCTGAGGCGCCGCGTCCGCAGACTCCGCCGGGGTCGATGGAGTGCTCCAAGGGCCGGCGAATGCGCAGGTCAGCGCCGAGACGCGGGGTGGGCGCGCAGAATGGAGTAGGGGCAGGCACGAACCTGCGCCACCGGGTGCCCGAACCTGTTGGGACACCCGAGCGGTGCCCCCCGTTTACCCCCCGAAAACCCATCCCAAGGCTGACAATTAGTGAGAACTGATGATCATGCGTAGGTGGCGTTTGTGCAGGTCGATGCGATGATCTGACGACGAACGACAAACCCGAGACCGTGACGCTCGTAATGCGTAGGTCGACGGTTCGCTTCCGTCAGGCGGCTCGGTGCAGAAGCCCAGGTCATTGACCTAGGCTTCGCCGTTTCCCGCGGTTGGTCACGCCGCGCTCCGTGGTGTCAGTCCGCAACTAGTTCGCGTCCCGTGTCGTGATCGCCCTGTCGAGCCGGTTGACGGCGGTCGAACGGCTGGCCCAGGGATCGACACGACCGCGGAGCAATCTCTCGCCGATTCATTCGGTTCCGCCGGCCGGCGGGTCTGCCCCGGCATGGATCGCATGGACGACACAACGGGAACCTCGCCGGCGAAGCTCGGTACCTTCGCGTGATGCCAGCTCCCAGGCCACGGCGCAGGCGACGCCGGGCCGGATCCACGGCTCAGGCGGGCGGCGACGCGCCCAGGACGATGCACGTCCACGCCGCCGGCGACGTGTACGTTGACAGCAGCATCAGCAACAGGAGCAGTGTCAGCAGCAGTACCGTCAGCTACGCCCCGGATCGGACGAGCGTGGCCGACGACCTGATGCCGGCCGTGCTGACGGCGCTCCCGCTGCTGCTGGTGCTGCTTCTGCTGTCGTTGACCGGTCAGCACGCCCTTCTTCGTTCAATCGTGCAGGAGGGGAACCCGCTCGGCCTGACGGCGCTGCTGCTGCCGCTGTTCCTGCCGACCATCGCGGCGTCGCTCGTCTACCTCGCCCGGCAACGCGGCTGGCTGGGCTGGACCCTCCGTGCCACCAACTGGGCGGCGGCCGGCCTCGCCGCTGGATTCGCGATCTTCGTTCCGTTGAACTACCTGCTGTTGCAGCTCATCGCGTTCCTGGTGAGCCTCGGGTGGATTTGGGGCCGTCGCCGGCTGGCGCGGCATCGCCGGGGCATCGCGATCGTCGCGATCATCGTGCTCGCGGCTCTGGTCGTCGAGGAAGGGCTCGCCGAGTCCGGTTGGCCGCGCTACAGCCTGTCCCGGATCGCCGTCGGACGTGTGGTGGACGGTCTGACGCGGATGAACCTCGGAAACACCGACGCGAAGCCGAAGCGCTCTGTGCTCGTGGTGAGCGTCAACGATGGCTACGCGATTGTCGCCTCGACCGGCTATCCACCCAGGATGGAGAGCATGGCCCCGAGCGAGCTGGCGGGCGGGCGGCCGGATCTGCCAGCTCAGGCCCCGGGGGATGCAACTCAGTCTCTTCCAGTGGATCGGCAGAGTGGTCCCGGCGAACCGTCGGACGCCCCCGGTCGCGGAGTACTGCCTCGACCCGTAGCCCACCGGCATGCTGCAACCAGGGATGGTGCGGAGGGACACGCCGCGGACGGTGAGGGCTTCGGCGAAGGCGGCGTACCGGTCGCTGCGGAGCAACCATCCGCGGTAGACCGCGACGCCGCCGGCGGGCACGGCTGCGGCGGCGCGGTGCGGGTCGTCGCGGGTCAACGCGTCGTGGTTGACCACCGCGACGTTGATCCCGGCTTCACAAGCGGCGTGGGCTTCGGGCGCGAAGTGGTCGTCGGGCAGACGCGGCCGTAGAGGGTTCGCTGGCACCACGAGCATCATCCGGGCGTCGTGCTGGAGGGGCGACGACGGGCCCATCCGATATTCCGATTGGCCAGGTCGCTCTGGTGCTGCTCTCGGTGGCCGCCGGTCGCCGTGGGGGAGTGGCACAGCTCCCTCGACGAGTGCCGCCGGGCGCTCGGGTAGAGCTTGCCGCAGCTATTCGCCTGGCAGGGCGGCGCCGTCGGATCGCCAGTCAGTGAACAGGTCTGCAAGCCGGGTCTTGGTCTGGTCGGTGAGGATCTTGGTGGCGTCTTCTCCGAGTGGCTTAAGGGCGTGTTGCCGTACTGCGGGGTGTTGTGCTGGTGCGGGGCAGATGAACACGGCGAGTATTCGTAGCGCGCGTAAGGCTTCTTCGTTGGAGATGAGGTCGAGCAGCGGAGCCCCCGCGAACGCTGCGGCCTGAAACCCCTGCCACGCTTTGTCCACGATCAGGGCGACAACGGCCTCGGTGACGTGCGGGCGGTCGGCTTGCAGTGGCGATCCCAGGATCATGTCTTTGACCTTGTGGGGGATGCTGTCGAAACCGCGCCGGGTCACCTCGATACGCGCCTACCACCGAGGCCGCCGAGGGGCCATGGCGCAAGACCGCCGACCACATCCCCGGCGCTCGACTGTTCACCGCGGGCAACCTGCTGCCCGACCTCGACCGGGCAGTTCACGCGCTCCGTCCGGCGACACCCGACCAGGCCCGGCACGCGATTCAAGCCGCGCTGCGCGACCGCCGCGCCATCACCGCGTACGCGACCGCAGCGCGCGCCGCGCGCCCTGCCTTCGCCGCCTTCTGGGCCAGCTACATCAGCGGCTTCCGCGACACACTGCGCGGCTACGGACGCGCCACCGCCTCGCTTCAACTCCTGGATGGACTGCGGATCGCCGACTTCCTCGCCGGCACCACCATCGTCGAACTCAAGACGGGCCACCTCGACGGCGCCCACCACCTTGAAGCTCTGGTCGACCAAGTCCTGGCCTACGCCCTGCTCGCACCCGTATGCGGCCATCCGGCCACCGCAGTCGCCATGTACCTGGCCCGCTACCACGTGCTGGCCCGTTATCCGCTCGACATCCTGTTCAGCCGCCTCGCGGGACAACCCATCAACGCCATCGAAGCAGGTCACCACCTCGGCACCCTCATCCGAGCGGAGGGCCCACGACAGCCGCCGGCCATCCCATCCGCGAGCTGACAACGCCCACCGGTCCGAGCGACGTGGGCCCGGGCTGACAGCCCGGGCCCACGGGCAGATAGGCTTGCTATCCGCCGATCAGGATGGCGCCGTGAACGCGCAATCCGAGTTGAGGATCGGTTCGTGTCGATCCTGGCACACGAACCGATCACCAACGACATCCCCAGCCGGTTGTCGCTCGCTACTGGAGCACCAGTTGCAGGTCATCTCTGATGACGACCATGGATGTCCGGATGCCGTCGCCCCTCGGACACGAACTGAATCCCAACGGTGCGCGGCAAGGTCAACACTTGCCCGCACCGTTTGTGTTTCCGGGGTGTAGGACAGGTGCAGCCCGAGGGCGGGGTCTGTCAAACGAACGGTGTAACCCGGCTTGTTGAGGGCTACTTTCGGCCTGCGGACAGGCGGCCTTCGAAGGCCATCTCGAAGCGTTCAGGGCGGGTTTCCAGCGCATGGTCCAACGCCGGCGGCCCTGCCCGGTCGGGTCCAGGCTCATCACGGCGAGGTAGACGCACTTGAGGGCGGCGCCCTCGTTAGGGAAGTGACCGCGGGCCCGCACGGCTCGGCGGATCCGGGCGTTGACGGACTCGATCGCGTTGGCCGAGCAGATGACGGTGCGGATCTCCGCGTCGAAGGCCAGGAACGGCACGAACTCCGCCCAGGCCTGCTCCCACAACCGAATGATCGCCGGATACTTCGTGCCCCACGCCTGTGCGAACTCCGTGAAGCGTTCCCTGGCCGCAGCCTCGGTCGCCGCCGTGTAGACGGGCTTCAGGGCCTTGGCGATGGCGTCCCAGTGCTGCCGGCCAGCGTAGCGGAACGACGCCCGCAGCAGGTGGATGATGCAGGTCTGCACGACTGCCTCGGGCCAGGTCTGCCCGATCGCGTCGGGCAGACCTTTGAGACCGTCGCAGACCACCATGCACGCGTCGGCGACCCGCGGTTCTTCAGTTCGGTGAGCACGCTGAGCCAGAACTTCGCGCCCTCACCACCGTCGCCGGCCCAGAGTCCGAGAATGTCCCGGTTGCCGTCGACCGTGACGGCCAGGGCCACGTAGATCGGCCGGTTGGCGACCTTCCCATCGCGAATCTTCACGTGCACCGCGTCGAGGAAAATCACCGGGTAGACCGCGTCGAGGGGCCGGTTCTGCCACTCGGTCATGCCCTCAACGACCTTGTCGGTGATCGTGGAGATCGTCTGCCGGGACACGTCGGCGCCATACACCTCGGCCAGGTGGGCCTGGATCTCCCCGGTGGTCAATCCCTTGGCCGACAGGGAGATCACCATGTCCTCGACCCCGGACAACCGGCGCTGACGCTTGCGCACGATCTGCGGCTCGAAGCTGCCATCACGGTCGCGGGGCACCTCGATCTGCACCGGGCCGACCTCGGTCAGCACCGTCTTGCCTCGCACCCCGTTGCGGGAGTTCCCGCCGTTGTTCCCTGCCGGGTCGCCCTTGTCATAGCCCAGATGGTCAGTGATCTCACCGTCCAGAGCGGCTTCCAGGACCCGCTTGGTCAGCTGCTGCAACAGCCCACCCTCGCCGGTCAACTGCAAACCAGCCGCCCGGGCCTGCTCCACCACTTGGGCGACCAGTTGATCGTCGATCCCGTCTCCTACCGGCCGCGCCGGCCCACGCTTCGCCACCTGGTCAGTATCGACCTCGGTGATCACGACATCCGTCATCAGGTGCTGCTCCTTGATCAGGAGTTACACCGTTCGTTTTACAGTCCCCTCGATTACGCTTCATGAAGAGTGACAATGAGCGATTGGCGAGGAGTGTCTATGCGGGTAGGAGGCTATATTGAGGAAGACTGAGTAACAACGTGAATCAAACTCAGATACCCGATGTGGACAGATGAAGGTCAGGCGGCGGTGTTGGCCCTGAGGGCAGCTCGGGTCAGGTCTGCTCGCTGTAGGGTGTCATCTGGAAGGTGACGAACCGCCAGCCACGGTGGTTGTCGCGGCGCAGGACCTGGGTGGCCACGCCGGCGAGGGTGCGTTGACCGCCGTCGGGTGTTCGTAGCAGGTTGGTGAGCGGGCCGGTCATGACCGCGACGTCGCCGATGAGTCGGATGGTGATCTCGCCGCGGGTGATGCGGAGGTAGGGCCGGCGGTTGGCGGTGTGCTCCAGCAACTGCGTCTTGGTGTGGGTGATGCCGTGCGCGTGGGTGTGTACGAGCGTGTCGTCGAAGAGGTCATCGAGTGTCTCCAGATCCACGTCGACGAGCGCTCGTTGCCGGCGTCGCTCGATGGCGTGCAGCTCCGTGGTCACCTGCTCGTCGGGTGGCTGAACGGTGGTGCTCATGCGGGCTCCTGGCGGGTGCGGTGGTCGGTGCGTGATCAGATGTCGAAGACGTAGAGACCGAAGTTCCGGTCCGTGAACAGGATGTGCTTCTTGTAGCCGATCTTGTGGATCTTGATGCCAATAAGACGTCGCCGAGCTCGCGGAAGTGCGCCGACCTCTTGCAATTGCCGTACGCGGCCACGTCCGCGAGGTGAAAGCGCGAGTCCCGCCCCCGACGGGTTGGTGACCCGTGCCCTACCCATCAGCGTTCTCGTCAAGTCCGTGCCGGTCAGCGTGGACCACACCCGTGGCGGTCATGCGTACCTCCTAAGCGCAATTATCCGGACGCTATCCAAGCGACCTGCCGGCGTGATGTCACACGAAGCGGGGATGGAGTTGACGAGGCCACGTCCGGTGAGCCGCTGCTGCAAAGGAGTCGATGACATCAACCCGTTCGACGACCCGGAGGGCCGTTTCCTGGTGCTCGCCAACGACCAGGAGCAGCACTCGCTGTGGCCGAGCCGCCGGGCGGTGCCTGCCGGCTGGCAGATCGTGCACGGCGAGGACAGCCGAAAGGCGTGCCTGGACTAAGTCGAGCGCTACTGGACCGACCTGCGTCCGCTCAGCGCCCGCTGAGCGCGTAAAGAACGGGCAGCCTGTGCTTGCTATCACGGATTTCCTGGAAGAACTGCGCCTGGCCGGCGTGCAGCTGTGGCTGCAGGACGGGAGGCTGCGCTACCGGTCGGCCGGCGGGCTCGACGCGGCGCGGTTGGCGGCCTCCATCGGTCGGTGGCACCCATTGACGATCGGCGGCGACCAGCGCCTCCACGGCCCGGATGAATAGCTCACTGGGAATTTCGGGCATGGCCAGGCGGCGGGCCGATTGGCGGAACCTCGCGGCGTTCGCGTCCGGTCGGAACAACGGGACGCGGTCGTCCGGCGCGCGGTATGCCTTGAGCCCCTCGAAGATCGCCTGGCCGTAGTGCAGCACGGCGGCCGCCGGCGACACCGTCAGCGACCCGAACCGCTCCACCTTGGCGTCGTGCCATTGCTCGCCTGGCCGGTAGCCGATGGTGACCATGTGATCGGTGAAGACGCTGCCGAATACCGTTCCGCCCGGCAGCGGCTCGGCTGAATCCCCCGGCGCCTCCGAAGCGACCTGCCGTTCGAAGACCAAGTCTGGGGTGTAGCTGGTGCTAGTCACGATTCACCTCCACGAGCGTCCGGTCGAACGTAGGCAACGTCGGCCGGACCGGCGTAGTCACCTGAACCGGGGGCCGTCACGGTGCCGCCGGAGCGGCGAGAATGAGCGGGCGGAATTCGACATCAGGCGGACGGACCTACAAATCAGCCAGAAAGGGTGGGGCCTTGTGAATTTCAAGCGTCGGACGATCGTTTTCGAGGCAGCCAATATCGAGGCAGAGAGCGCGTTCTGGGCGGGACTCCTGGACGGCTCCGTCGAGGCGAAGGACACCTGGCACAACGTCTGGGTCGACGGCGACTGGCACCTGGCGGTCCAGCTCGCGCCCGATCATGTGCCACCCGTGTGGCCCGACGGCGGACCGTCACAGCAGGTCCACCTCGACTTCTACCTCGAGGACCTCGAGGCCGCGCACGAGAAGACGCTCAAGTTGGGCGGGCGGCTGTTGAAGGCGGTCGATGATCCGGCCGCACGGAAGGGGTTCCGGGTCTACGCGGATCCGGCCGGCCACACCTTCTGCCTCTCCTGGCCGTAGGGCGGCCAACGGATCGGTAAGCGGTGCGCAGCGTTTTGCGGGGACACCGCACCGCTTCGGCCTGGCGTCAACTTCTTGGCTACACAGACGAGTGAACCCGAGCCGACGGCGGTTAGCATGATCGAGGCGGCCGTCGAGTTCAGGGCGCGGCACCTCGACAGCTGGCTTTTGCTGCGCCCGCGTCAGCTTCGTCCTTCAGCCGCTGGGCGAGCTGGGTCCGGGAGGATCCGGCCCCCCAGGAGATTGATGTGCTCGTAGATCCGGACGGACGGCGAGACGTAGCGGGTCGCTAGCCCCACCCGTTTGTCGGCACGGAAGTTCGGGTGCGAGCCGTGGATGCACTTGGCCAGGAAGATGACGAATTGGCCCCGGGAGCGCCCTTCAGAAGTCGATCGATGGTCGCGCGTGTGACGTTCGGTGATGAGTTGCCTGGCGGGGTCGTGACCGACTCGTGATGGGTCGTGATCGGACGCGGCGGCTGCCTTCCGGTAGATCAGTTCGGTTGTGTGGACACGAACGATCACGGAGCAGCCGCCGCGCCGCGAGCGTATGACAGGCCTGAGCGCCGATCAACTCGCCGAGCTGGTCGCGCGGATACGCGAGGTCGTAAGCGACTGGGACAGGCCGGTGATCGGCCGCCCGCATGTGCTGCCGCTGGTCGCGGCGGTGGCGGCGGTGTTGTTCGGGCTGCGCCACAACGTCGCCGACGACGTGGTGGCGGAGGTCTTCGGCTGCTCACAGGCCACGATCACCCGCTACCACCAGCAGCTCGGCCCGATCCTGCGCTGGGTGCTGCGACCGGAGGCCGACGAGCGGCACGCCCAAGCCCAGCGCGAGGGTGTCCTGGTCGACGGGTTCGTCGCCCCGGTCGGCGAACGCGAGGGCCATGACGGGCTGTACTCCGGCAAGAAGCACCTGTGCGGACAGAACGTGCAGGTCGTCGCGGATATGGACGGGCGGGTCGCGGACGTGGGCGATCCCGCCCCCGGCGCCCGCCACGACGCGGCGGCGTTCTTCGTCTCCGGCCTCGCCGAACGGTTGTCGGGCCACTACGCGCCAGGCGGGCCGGGCATGACCGGCGACGGCGGCTACTGGGGCATCGGCATGATCACCCCGGACCGCAAGCCACGCGGCGGAGAACTCACCGACGGCCAGAAGGCGTACAACCGCTCGGTCAACCGCATCCGGGCAGCCGTCGAACGCGCCATCGCGCATCTGAAGTCGTGGAAGGTCCTCAAGACCGGCTACCACCGGATCATGCACGACTTCCCCGACATACTACGGACCGTCACCATGCTGGAGATCTATCGAGCCTGGGGATGACTTCTGAATGACCTTCCGGGACGGGCCCCGGGCCAGCCCTTCGAGCTCGCGGCGGACGACGTCGAGGATCCGCCGCTTCGACGTCCACCAGCAGGGCAGGGTGTCCCGGAAGGTGGTCAGTCCGAACGGGACGGCGCCCAGATATGTCGCCAGGACGCGGCGGAACTTCAGCGCCGGGTCCTCCTAGTAAGCGATCGCCGATACGTCCGCGAGCGCGGCACCGGCCCCGCTGAGCGTGTACGCGACCGCTCGGGCCGGGAACGCCGCGTGGCGGCGGGTGAACCGCTCCTCCTGCGCGGCCGCGACGGGGCGGCCGTCGCAGACGAGCGCCGCCGCACTGTCGTGATAATAGGCGGAGATGCCCAGGACCAGCTCAGACATGCGACCGTCGCTCAGGTTTTGGCTCGGCGGGCCCCTTTGCGTGCCAGGAGTCCGGATGGTGCGTTCAGCGATCGGTATCCGGCCCGGATCCGGTCCCATGCGTCGGTGCTAGCCGTCGGCGCCTGCTGGGCCAGGTATCCGTCGATGGCGTCGGCCGCCCAGGCGGAGTGGCCGGTCGCGACGTTGTCGATGGTGTTGTGGATGTCGACGAACGCGGTACTGAAGCCGTGCTTCTGGAGCGCCTGCCGGCCGCGGCGATAGTTGCCGCCGACCCCTGACAGCTCCATCGCCAGGTTCAGGCCGAGAATCTCCGGCTCGAACGTGCGCGGAAACCGGCCGATCGCCAGCCAGTAGACCGGCGTATCGAACGACTGGTCCCGGAACCCGGACCAGGTCGCGAACTCCGGCGAGCGAGTCGGTGGGAGGTCGATGCCCATCTCCCGCAACACGGCACGGTAGATCAGCGGATGGTTCAGGCTCAGGTCGCCGTTGCCGAGCTCGTCCCAGTAGGTGTCGAACAGGAAGTGCCCGCGCTCGGAGGAGGCGAGCTGATAGTCGGTGTAGCCGGTCAGCCAGGCACCGTCGATCAGGGTGAGCGGCGCCAGTTGCATGCTCGAGTCGATCAAGTCGGCGCGGTCCGGCAAGGGATCGCCCAGGCCGTTGTGGAACTCCATGTTGTGGAGGTCGTGCTGGTCGAGCAGCCAAGACCGCAGACCGTCCACCGGGTGCTCGTCCGGCAGTGACTGGGCGGACGACTCCATGCCCTGGCGGGACCTGGCGAGCCGCTTTTCCACGTATCGCAGCGCATACCGGCGGGTCGCCGGTGTGATCGTGCGCCGCAACAGACGGATGTATGCCTGCCGGATGTCCGCGGGAGCGTCGCCGTCATCGTGGGCGCTTTCCGAGGCCGGCCGGAGCATGATCCGCCGGGGCTGATGGGCGGGCGGTC
The DNA here is from genome assembly GCF_040654475.1 of Micromonospora sp. NPDC050686. Classification (NCBI taxonomy): domain Bacteria; kingdom Bacillati; phylum Actinomycetota; class Actinomycetes; order Micromonosporales; family Micromonosporaceae; genus Micromonospora; species Micromonospora sp. NPDC050686. The sequence continues at coordinate 18,918 of NZ_JBFAID010000052.1, read as the reverse complement.
GCCACCCTGCCCGCTGTGCGGGATCCGCCGGCAGCGCGTCGATCCATCGCTTGATCGTGTCCAGTTCGTTGTCCGGGAATATCCGGAACATCCGGCCCTTGTCCGACACGAGCGTGCCGGTCAGGCGGCTGGCCTCGGAACTGCCCGGCCGGATGAGGCGACTGTTCGCCAGCGCGGTCAGGAACGGGATCGGGTCGGTGCGCGCCTCGGAGAGCCACTCCTGCAGCGGCCGGCCCTGCACGCTGAACCGGTCGTGATAGACGGACGCCTCCCTAGCCCGGGACCGCACCAGCTCCGCCATCTCGAAACCCGGGTCGCGAGCGGCGTCCAGCTCCTGGGCCACCTCGTCGCACCAACGTCGCAGCGCGCCGAACGCCCAGGCGAAGCCGCGCTCGACCGCGGTCGCGCCGGCCGTACCGGCTGATTCGACGAACGCGGCCGCCACGGCCCGAGCATCCTCGACCGGCGGCGGCCCGTCGGGCGTGCGCGCGCGGCTCGGATCCAGCGCGTCCCATCCGATCGCGTGCGGAAGCCGGGTCTGAACACCGTCGAGCGGCGGGAGCAGGCCGACCTCACGCAGGCAGAGGTCAAGACCAATGATCTCGCCCCGGTATGCGTCCGGGCGCCGGCTCATCGTCAACGCGACGGCCGGTAGGTAGAAGGACTGATCGGCGATTCGGCGGTCCTGCGCCAGTTGGCTCGCCGGATGCGCATGCACGGCCACCCGGAGGTGTTGCATGAGAGAGAGGTAGACGCTGCCTCGGGACGCCCGCGGATGCCCGGCGCCGACGTCGCCCGCGAACAGGGAGAGCACCCTCATGGTGACCGCTTCCTCGGCGTTGCACGGCTCGCTCATCCACTGCAGCCAGGCACCGGACAGCGAGGCCAAGGGAGCACACGCGAGGACCGCCCGGCGGACGAGCACGTCGGCGCGGCCCTCGCGTTCCGCCGCGGCGAAGAGTGCCTCGAAGCGCGAGCGTTGCGTGGCGGCCCAGGCGGCGACCGACGGCCCGAGGTCGGCCAGCGGGACCCGCGAACCGCGATCGTCGGCGCAGCCGCGGTCCAACTCCGCAACGATCGCGTCCCGCAGGGCGTCGGGCAGTGGCGTGCTCTCGGGGTCACACGCGCGGGCGAACACCGTCTGGATCGGCAGCGCCGTCGGGTCGTCTACCGCCTGATCAGAACATCGGGTAGATGGACGCATCGCGCTTCTTCCTCTTCCTACGTCGAAAACCTGGCAATCGCACGCAGAAGGACCACCGCGAGCCACCTCCCTCGCACAGCGGGGAATGGTGCACGGCATTGCGGCAAGAAGCCGGCCGAACCTCCTGCCAAGAAACCTAACGCCGGGCCAGTGGGGGACTGTGTCCCGTAAAACAGCCCCCCGCCCGCGCCCATGGTCCGCGAAGCGGGCCGGGCGCCGCGTCGCCGGTTCACGTGACTGCGCTGGACAGCCGGAGCTGCGTACGGTCGGTCAGTGTTCACCAGCGACGAGCGGCATTCACCCGGGTCGGACCGCCTCACGGATCGGGCCCGCCGAGGTCAGCCGGCAGGCGTGCCCGGGCTTCGTCGAAGTCGAAAGGGACTCGGGAAAGGTGACGGTGAGATGATCGACCGCGAGCCCGGACGGATATGGCGCAACAGCCCGGCCGACGCCATCCTGCTCGGGATTTGTATCGTGCAATTCGCAGGGACGATCGCGCTGGCCGTGCTGACGCCGGACGGGCTGTGGCCGCGGCTCGGCTCGGCGATCCTGGTCACCGCCATGATGACCTACTCGGTGCTCATCGTTAACCACATGTTCGTGCACAAGCCCTGGTTCACCGACGACCGGCTGAACGCGCTCGTGTCGTTGATGAACTCGGCGAACATCGCGCAGTCGGTACAGGCGTACCAGTTGAGTCACGTCCGCAACCACCACCGGTACAACAACGACCGCAAGCGCGACGGGGTCACCGGCGACCTTAGCTCCACTTACCGATACAGCCGGGACGACGACCACGCCCCGCTCTGGCGGTACCTGGTCTTCAGCCTCGCCGCCTCGGCCCGGGAGTTCGTGGGCACCTGGGCGTCCTTGCGCCGGTTGTGCGGCGTCGGCCCGGCGGAGACCACGATGCGAGGGTGGGCCGCCCGGCACCCGGACCGGCGCGCGGCCGAGCTCGCCCAGATCCGCTACGACCGCTTGGCACACCTGAGTTTCATCGTGCTGCTCGCCGTCCTCTCGTGGCAGTGGCTGCTGGTGTGCTACCTGCCGGCGGTAGCGGCCGCGTTTACCTGGGTCAACGTCCAGAACTACTACCGGCACTTCGGGGCAGAGCCGGAGAGCCGGTACGCGAACTCCGTGAGCTACTACAGCCGGCTGTACAACCGGCTGACCTTCAACGACGGGTACCACCAGGAGCACCATCTGCGCCCCACGACACACTGGACCCGGCTTCCCGAGGTCGCGGCGCAGTATCAGGAGCGGCTCGACGAGGCCGGTCGTGTCGTGTCCACGGTGCCGCCCGTGGTCGGCTTCCTGGACACCGGTCGCGTTGGTCGCATCGCCCAACGCTCCTCAGCGACCCAAGCCACCCAATGAACCAGCCCGGGCAGACGTCGAGGAGGGGAGCGGTACGTGCGGAATCTCGGCACGCCGGATGACCCGTACGACGTGATGGGGCTGGGCTTCGGACCGTCGAACATCGCACTCGCGATCGCTGCCCAGGAGATCGCGCCGGATCGCAGCTGCCTGTTCCTGGAGCGCTCCGGCGACACGCGCTGGCACGAGGGCATGCTCATCGACGGCGCCCGGATGCAGATCTCCTTCCTCAAGGACCTGGTGTCCCTGAGGAACCTGGCCAGCCCATTCACCTTCCTCCAGTACGAGAAGGCCAAGGGGCGGCTGGAGAGGTTCGTGAACCTCGCCGAGTTCCGGCCGACCCGGCTGGAGTTCCAGGACTACCTGAGGTGGGTCGCCGCACAGTTCGCCGGCATGGTGCGCTACCGCTCCGCGGTCCGCGAGGTGACCGCGGTCCGCGACGATGACGGCACGCTGTCGCTGTTCCGGGTGACCGCGACCGACACCACGACCGGCGGCGTCGTCGAGTACCACGCCCGCAACATTGTGCACGCGCTCGGCGGCGTACCCCGCGTGCCGGAGGCGGTGACGCTCGGCCCGACCGTGGTGCACTCCAGCGCGTTCCTGCCAACGGTCCCCGAGACGTTCACCGACCGCGATCGCGAGTGGGAGTTCGCGGTCGCCGGCGACGGGCAAAGCGCCGGCGAGATCACCTACTACCTGCTGGATCGGTACCGCAACGCCCGCGTGCACCTGATCCTGCCGGGGTACTCGCTGCGTGCCACTGACAACAACCCGTTCGCGAACGAGCAGTTCTTCGAGGCCAACGCCGCCGACTTCTACTCCCGCAACGAGGCGAACCGGCGCGACTACTACGCCGGCCTGCGAACCACCAACTACGGCGTGGTGGAGGCGAGTTTTCTCGACGAGCTGTACCGGCTGGTCTACGCCGACGAGGTCCGCGGCCGCACCCGCCTCGCCGTGCACGACGGCTCCCGGCTGACCGGGGTGGAGGCCGAGGCCGACGGCACGGGCATCCGGATCGGGGTCGACGCCCGCTTCGGCGGCGGGGTCCGTGTGCTCCGAGTTGACGGCCTGGTGCTGGCCACCGGGTACCGGCGCGAACTGGACTCGGTGATGTACCGCGACGTCCTTCCCTACCTGGACACCGACGCCGATGGCCGACTGGCGGTTTCCCGTGAACACCGCGTGCGCACGACCGACGAGCTGACCTGCGGCCTGTACGTGCAGGGCTTCGCCGAGGCGACGCACGGGCTCGGCGACACGCTGTTGTCGCTGCTGCCCTTCCGGTCCAAGCAGATCATCACAGCCATCGCCAAGGACGGTGGTTCGCTGGCTCGCGCGTTCCCGCCGACGGGGCACGACGCCGGGCCGGCAGCCGCGACGCTGGTGGCGCTGATCGAGCGATGCGGCTCCGGAACGCTGGTGAGCGCCGGTGCGGGGGAGTTCCCGGTCGCGACCCGGCTGCCGCTGGTGCTGGATCGCGACCGCGGTCGTAACGGCGTCCTGTTCGGGGTGCTCGACCGGACCGATCCGCAGCTGCCGCTGCTGGACGGCGGCAAGGTGCTGGTGATATTCCAGCCGGACGGGGCACCGCCCGGCGAGCCGCAAGTCGGGGACTCGATGTTGATCGACGTTCGCGGATGCGCCCGGGTGGTGACCGACCGGGACCGACTTGTGGCGCATCTGGCTCGCGTCGACCCGGCGGATTCCGGGCCGGCCGCACGCGCCGGCGGTTCGGTCCGGATCGAGATCGAGATCGAGGCCCTTTCCAGCCGGTTCCCCCTGTCATCGGAGCAGCGTGCGGCCCCGGCCGAGAGCGAGAGCGAGAGGCAGTCATGACCGACACCGACGAGATGTACGTGATTGTCCGCAACGACGAGGAGCAGTACTCGATCTGGCGGTCGGGTCGGCCGGTACCGGCCGGGTGGGAGCCGGTCGGCGAGCCGGCGTCCCGGGATGACTGTCTGGCGCGCATCGGCGAGTTGTGGACGGACATGCGCCCGGCCAGCCTGCGGGCCGCCATGAGCGCCTCCGCTGAGGAGCAAAGGACGCACAGTGGCTGAGCCAGAGTACGCGACCGGGTCTCCAGTCAGCTCCTACATCCCCATGTCCCTTCCGGACCTTCAACAGCTTCGGCGGCTCATTCCACTGCGCCAACACGAAGGGGCCGCCGGGTCGGTCTCCACTCGTACCGCTGAGCAGCAATGACGACAGCGAATGATGAGGAAGTGGCGATAGTGGATCAGAAGGCAGCCGCACGGCCCAACCTCCTGCGCCGGTCGCGCACGTTGCTGCTCGCCGCCTTCCGCGCCCATCCGGGTCCAATGAGCTGGGGGCTGGCCGCCGCGATGCTGTACGGAGCGGGACTGACCGTCTGGTCCGTCGCGCTCGGCGAGCTGGTCAGCCACGTGGTGATACCGAGGTTCGAGGGCGGCCAGGTGGCCACCGGCACCGCCCTCGCCGTGGTCCTGGTCGTGCTCGCGATCGGCGTGGTCAAGGGCACGGCAGGGCTGATCCTGCGATGGACCGCCACCGCGACCCGGGCCCGGTTCGATGCCACCCTGCGGGAGGCCGTGGTCGAGCGGTACGACGCGCTGCCGATTGCCTACCATCGGGCCCACCCGACCGGCGAGAAGCTGGCGCACGTGACCACCGACCCGGAGACGGCCGCGGACCTGCCGGCCCGAATGCCGCAGGTACTCGGCATGTTCCTGATGTTCCTGGTCACCGCCGGCTGGATGCTGGCGGTGGACCCGATCCTGGCAGTGGTCGGAGGTGCCTCGATCCCGGCGCTGTTGCTGGTCAACTCCGTGTACCAGAAACGGGTCGAAGGGCTCGCCGTGGAGGCCCAGCAGCGGCTGGGGCGGGTGACCGCAGTCGCCCATGAGAGTTTCGACGGCGCGTTCCTGGTGAAGACGCTCGGCCGGGACCGCGCCGAGCGGGACAGGTTCGGCGCCGAATCGGCCCGGCTCCGCGATGCGAATATCAAGCTGGCCGGTCGGGAATGGCTGATGAACGAGCTGTTCGATCTGATCCCGGCCGCCACGTCGCTGGTCATCCTGGTGGTCGGGGCGTGGCGGGTGAACAGCGGCGCGATCACGGTCGGCAACCTGGTCAGCTTCGTCAACCTGTTCGCCCTGCTGGCGGTGCCTCTAAGCGTGATCGGCAACGTGCTGGCCCACGTGCCGCACGTGCTGGCGGGGTACGGCCGGGTTCAGAAGGTGCTCGGCGAGACACCACCGCCGGCTGTGGTGGATCCGCAACCGCTGCCGAACGGTCCGCTCGGCCTCTGCGTCCGCGGTCTCGGCTTCGCCTACCCGGACGGCCCGGTGGTCCTTTCCGATGTGAGCTTTGACGTCCCGGCCGGCGCGACCGTCGCGATCACCGGGAGCACCGGGTCGGGTAAGAGCACGCTGCTGCTGGCGCTGGCTGGCCTGCTGCCGCCGACCGGCGGCACGGTGCTGCTGAACGGGGTCGACCTGTACCGGGTCGCCGCAGCCGACCGGGCGGCGGCCTGTGCGGCGGTTTTCCAGGAGCCGTTCCTGTTCGCCGGCACGCTGGCCCAGAACGTCCGACTCGACTTCGACAGTACCCCATCGGAAGCACCCGCGGACGCTGACCGGGAGCGGCTGGACGAGGCGCTCCGCCTCGCCCGGGCCACCGCCATCGTCGAGCGCCAGCCGGACGGGCTGGCGACTCGGGTCGGCGAGCGTGGGGTAAGGCTGTCCGGCGGCGAACGACAACGCCTCGCGCTGGCCCGGGCCCTGGTCCGTCGGCCCCGGGTGCTGATGCTGGACGAAGCCACGTCCGCGGTCGACGCGACCACCCGGCAGGAGATTATGAGCGGGCTGGCCACCAGCCTGCCGTCCACCACCACGATCGTCGTCACCACCAGCGCCGCGACGCTGGCCCGGGCCGACGCGGTCGTCTACCTCGACAGCGGCCGCGTGGCCGGTGTCGGCGCCCATGGGGACCTGCTCCGGATCGACGGCTACGACCGGCTGATCCGGGGATTCCAGCGAGAGCGGGTAGCGGCATGAGTAAGTTCGCGGTCGACCCCGACGGTGTCGCCGGGTCGACGACCTCGGTGCTTCGGCGCGGCTTCGCCGCCATCCCGGAGATCCGCGACGGCCTGGCCCTGACGCTCGTCCTCGCACTGGTCGGCGGGTTCGGCCGGCTGGCCGTACCGGTCCTCGTCCAGCAGCTCCTCGACCGGGGACTCAGCACCGGGCACATCGACGTTGGTCACCTGGTTCGCCTAGGCGCGCTGGCGGGGGTGGCGGTGGTGGGCACCGCCCTGGTCAACTGGGTGAGCCTGCTGCGCCTTGCGGTCGCCAGCGAGCGCGCACTGTGCGGGCTGCGGGTCCGCGCCTTCGGCCACGTACACCGGCTCAGCGTGGCGTACCACTCGGCCGAGACGCGCGGGAAGCTGGTGTCCCGGGTGACCTCCGACATCGGGACCCTCAGCCAGTTCCTGCAGTGGGGCGGCATCGCCTGGGTGGTGAACGGCGCCGCTATGCTGGCTGCCCTCGTCGGCATGCTGTACTACGACGTCTGGCTGACGCTGGTCACGGTTGCGCTGACCGTGCCGATGGTCGTCCTCATCCACGTGCTGACCGGGCGCCTCGGGCCCGCGCACTCCGCGGTCCGGGGCCGCGTCGCCGATCTGCTCACGGTGACCTCGGAGACGATCCAGGGCGCGGCCGTCATCCGCGCCTACGGCATCACGAAGCCGAGCCTGCGGCGGACCACGGCGACCATCCACCGCTGGCGGGACACGAAGGCCCGCGCCGGCTATCTGGGCAGCGTGCTGTTCTCCCTCGCCGAGCTGTTCGCCGCGATCGTGGTGGTCGGCGTCGTCGCGGTGGGCCTGGCGATCGGCCCGTCGACCGGGCGCACCGCCGGCGAGCTGGTCGCGTTCCTCCTGCTGGTGACCCTGTTAATGGGGCCGGTGGGGCAGTTCACTCAGGTCATCGACTTCACGCAGAATGCCGTGGCCGGCTGGCGACGGGTGCTGGCACTGCTGGACATCGTCGAGGACGTCACCGAACCGGTCGACGGCCGGCAGCTGCCGGCCAGCCCGCCGGCGGTGGTCGTACGGAATGTCACCTTCGGCTACCCGAACGCCGGCACGGCCCTGACCGACGTGTCGTTCGAGGTGCCGGCCGGTCGCCAGGTCGTGCTGGTCGGCGCCACCGGATCGGGCAAGACGACGCTGACGAAGCTGATCGCCCGGCTGGCCGACCCTGACCGCGGCCACATCCTGATCGGCGGCGTGGACACACGGGAAATCGCGACCGAGTCGCTGCGCTCGCGCGTGGTGGTCGTGCCGCAGGAACCGTTCCTTTTCGACACCACGGTCGAGGAGAACGTCCGGTACGGACGACCGTCCGCCACCCGTACCGACGTCGAGCGGGCCTTCCACGATCTGGGTGCGGCAGCGTTCCTCGCCAGCCTGCCGCGCGGCCTGGACACCCCGGTCGGGCAGCGCGGCGAGAGCCTGTCCGCGGGCGAGCGGCAGCTGGTCGCGCTGGCCCGCGCGCACCTGGCCAACCCGGCCTGCCTGATCCTCGACGAGGCGACCTCGGCCGTGGACCCGCGGATCGAGCTGACGCTCATCGAGGCGTTACGCCGGCTCACCGCGGGCCGCACGTCGTTGACCGTCGCGCACCGGCTGGCCACCGCCGAACGGGCCGACGAGGTGATCGTGCTCGACGGTGGCCGGCTGGTGGAACACGGCCGGCACGACGAGCTCCTCGCGGCGGGCGGTGTCTACACCGGCTTGTACGACAGCTGGCGGCGATCCACGGCCGCCGGCGCGGTCGCCTGACCCGAACGCATTTCATCTCTACAGCACGGAAGGAGGTAGGCGATCGATGTCCGATCTCTGCGTACATCAGTTGATCGAGGCCCAGGCGGCGCGCACCCCGGATGCGCCTGCGATCATGTCCGGTGACGGTGTCCTGAGCTTCCGCCAGCTCGACGAGCGGGCCGGCGAGCTGGCCGACCGGCTCGCTGTGCGCGGTGTGCGGCCGGAGGTCCGGGTCGGGGTCGCCGTCGAACAGTCCGCCCGCTGGCTGGTGACGGTGCTCGCGGTGTGGAAGGCCGGCGGCGTCTACGTTCCGCTGGACGCCGCGCTGCCCGCCGGGCTGGTGGCGGGGATGCTTGCCGACGCCGAGGTGGAGCTGGTGCTCCGCGGTGGACCGGAGAGAACGTTCGACGGTGCCGGGTTCTCGGTGGTCGACCTGGCCGACCTCATGGCCGAACCGGACCCGACTGGTGCCCGGCCGGCGCTGTGGCCCGGCAATCTCGCGTACTGCGCCTTCACCTCCGGCTCGACCGGCCGGCCGAAGGCCGTCGGGGTCTCGCATGCCAGCCTGGCCGAACACGCCGCTGCGATCCGGGCGGAGCTGGGCCTGCGGTCGTCCGACCGGTTCCTGCAGTTCACCTCGATGCACATCGACGCCTCGCTGGAGGAGGTGCTGCCGGCGTGGCTGGCCGGCGCCGCGGTCGTGCTGCCGGACACGCCCCGTCCGACGAGCGTCGAGCTGACCGACGTGATGAAGGCCCGCGGGGCGACCATGGTGAGCCTCCCGAGCAACTACTGGCACCAGTGGGCGGACGACCTCGCCGCCGGGATCGTGTCGCTGCCCGACAGCCTGCGCACCGTGTTCGTCGGCGGGGACAAGCTGCGGATGGACCGGCTCGCCCTCTGGATGGAGGCTGTCGGCTCGCGACCCGTGGACTTCATCGCCGACTACGGGCCCACCGAGACCACGATCAGCTGCACCACCTACCGGCCGGACCCGGCGAACCTGCCCGACGTCGGACTCGTGCCGATCGGCCGACCACTGCCCGGGGTGACCGTACACCTGCTCGACGACGAGCTGGCGCCGGTGGCCGACGGGGAACCGGGGGGCGTGTGGATCGCCGGCTTCGGGCTGGCCCGCGGCTATCTGGGTGCGCCGTCCACCACCGCCGACCGGTTCTGGCCGGACCCGTTCGGGCCGCCCGGCGCCCGGATGTACCGGACCGGTGACCGGGCCAACCGGCTGCCGGACGGGAACCTGCAGTTCCTCGGCCGGTCCGACCGCCAGGTCAAGATTCGCGGGTTCCGGGTCGAGCCCGGCCAGGTGGAGAACGCGGTGCGGGCCTGTGCCGGCGTACGCGACGCCGTCGTGGTCGCGGCCGACGACCCGGTTTCCGGCGCCCGGCTGATCGCATACGTCGAGGGGGAACACACGCCGGCCGCGGACGCAGCGCTCCGCGCCGAACTGGCCGACCGGCTGCCCGCCGTCATGCTCCCGCGGACCATCGTCTGGCTGGACCGGATCCCGCGGTCCCCGCTGAACAGAAAGGTGCTGCCGTCCGAGCTGCCGCCACCACCACCCGCCGATCCCGCCTTGGACGGCGCGGGCGAGCCCGACGCGGCCACGTCCTCCGGTGTGGAAGGCGTCGTCGCGCGACTCGTCGCCGACGTGCTGGGTCGGCCGGCCGGCGCCGACGAGGACTTCTTCGCGGCCGGCGGCGACTCCCTGCGCGGTCTGCAACTGCTCAGCGGCATCGCCCGGGCCACCGGTGCGGCTCTATCGTTCAACGAGCTGCGCTCCGCCCCGACCGTGACCGCCCTCGCCGCGCTGGTCAAGGGGACCAACCGGCGAGACACCGGCGGCGGAGTCGTCGCGGCGTCCGGCGAGCACGACGAATGGCGGCCGGCCTCGCGCGGCCAGGCAGCGCTGTGGTACCTGGACCGGCTTCAGCAGGGTGTCGCGACCTACGCCGTACCCCTCGGATACTGGATTTCCGGACCGCTCGACATCGAGCGGATGGATGCCGCGCTCACCGCGCTGGTGGAGCGGCACGAGGCGTTGCGGACCACCCTCGCGGAACGGGACGGCCGCGTCTGGTCCCGGCTCCAGCCGCCAGAGCCGGTCCGTACCGAGGTGAGATCCGTCGCCGACCGGGCGGCCGCGGCGCGCCTGGCCGAGGCCGAGGCGGCCCGGCCGTTCGACCTGTCCGCCGGACCGCTGGTGCGGTCCTGCTGCTACCGGGTCGACGACGAGCAGCACCTGTGGTTGCTCGATGTGCACCACAGCGTCTTTGACGCATGGTCGCTGGGAGTGTTCTGGCGAGAGTTCGCCGCGCTGTACCAGGACCGCCCGCTGCCTTCGCCGTCCGTGCGGTTCGCCGACTACGTGGCCTGGCAGGAGCGCTGGCTGGGCTCGGAGGAGGCGGCCGGGCAGCGGCGGTACTGGGTGGAGCAGCTCGACGGCGACGCGCCGGTGCTGGAACCCGGTCGGCCGACCGGGGCGGAGGGGCAGGCCGGGTTCTCGATACCGCTCGAGCTCGCCGGCGTCGGCCTGGCCGCGGTGGAGCGGGTGGCCCGCGCTTATGGATCTACTCCGTTCGGCGTGTTGCTGGCCGGCTTCCTCGGCACGCTGCACCGGATGACCGGCGGCGCCGACGACGTGGTGGTCGGGGTCCCGATGGCCGGCCGGGTCCGGCCCGGTACCGAGGACCTGATCGGCTACCTGGTCAACACCGTGCCGCTGCGGATGCGATTCACCCCCGGCATGCGCTTCCGGGACCTGGTGGAGCGCACCGACGCGGCGCTGGCCGAGGCGCTGTCCCGGCAGGACCTGCCGTTCGTGGAGATGGTCGGCGGTCTTTCCCCCGGCGGGGCCGACAACCCCGTCTTCCAGACCATGTTCGTCTTCGAGTCCACCCCGATGGACGGCGGCGGCGAGATCGACGGCCTTCAGATCACCGAGCAGCTGATCCACTCCGGTACCGCCAAGGTCGCGCTGACCTGCACGATGCGGCTGGACGACGGGACGCTGGTCGGCGAGGTGGAGTACGCCACCCGCCGGTTTGACCGCCCGTCCGCTGGCCGCTGGCAGGACGCCTTGCTGACGCTCCTCGAATCGGCACTGGCGGACCCGTCGGCCCAGCTGGCCGAGCTGCCGCTATTGCCGGCCGCCTCGGCCACCGCCCAGCTGGCCGCGATCAACGCCGGCCACGAGGACCGCGGCGCCGCCCGGACGCTGCTGCACGATGGTTTCCATGCCGCGCTGGCCCGGGACCCGGACGCGGTGGCCGTGCAGGCGTGGACGAGCTCGGTCAGCTACGCCGACCTGGACGCCCGCGCCGAGGCGGTGGCGACCGCGCTGGCGGCCGCTGGCATCGGGCCGGAGTCCCTGGTCGGGGTGTGCGTCCCGCGCTCGGTGGAGTCGATCGCGGCGCTTCTCGGGGTACTCCGCGCGGGTGCCGGCTTCGTACCGCTGGATGCCGGCTACCCGGCCGACCGCCTGCGCTGGATAGCCGCCGACTGCAAGATGGCGGCGGTGATCGCCGGGGGGCCGCCGCCGGCCGGGCTGGAGGGCCTGCCGATCGTCGACGCGGCCGCGCCGATCGTCGACGCGGCCGCGCCGGACCGGAGTCACCGTCGGATCCACCCGCGGAACACGGCCTTCGTCTACTACACGTCCGGGTCCACGGGCTGGCCCAAGGGCGTCGTCATCGACCACGGCTGCGCGGCGTCCCGGGTGGAGTGGATCGCCCGGCGGTACGAGCTCGAGCCCGGCCGACGAGTCGTGCACAAGACGCCGTTGATCTTCGACGTCGCGATCTGGGAGATCTTCGCGACGCTCGCCGCCGGCGCCACAGTCGAGCTGGCCGAGGCGGGCTCGGAGACGGACGTGCCGTACCTGGCCGAGCTGCTCGCCGCGCCGGGTACGGTGCTGGCCCACTTCGTACCGTCGATGCTGGACATGTACCTGGCCACCGTTCCGGCCACCAAGTACCCGGACCTCGGCTGCGTGCAGACCTCCGGCGAGGCGGTGCCGGCGGCGCTTCTGGAGCGGTTCGTCGCCCACTTCGATCTCGACCTGCACAACGCGTACGGCCAGACGGAGACCTCGGAGGTCGCGCTCTGGACCGGGCGCGCCTGGCCGGCCGGCGGCGGCGTCCCGATGGGCCGGGCGGTCAACGGCTACCGGCTGTACGTGCTGGACGAAGCGCTCCGGCCGATCCCGCCGGGCGTGGTCGGCGAGCTGTACGTCGCCGGCGTGGACGGCCTGGCCCGCGGCTACCTCGGACAGCCGGAGCTGACGGCGCAACGGTTCCTGCCGCACCCCTGCCCGGTGGTGCCGGGGGAGCGGCTGTACCGTACCGGTGACCTCGCCAGCCTGGACGACGACGGCCTGCTGCACTACACCGGCCGGGCCGACAACCAGGCCAAGGTCAGGGGCGTGCGGGTGGAGCCCGGCGAGATCGAGGCGGTGCTGGACAGCCACCCGGCGGTCGAGCGGGCGGTGGTGGCGATCCGGGAGGACGAGCCCGGCGTCAAGGAGATCGTGGCCTATGTGGTCGGGCCGGACGCCTTCATCCCCGAGATTGCCGAGTACCTGGCCGGGTACTTGTCCCAGTATCTGCTGCCGGCGGTGTACGTGAAGCTGGATGCCCTGCCGCTGACCCCGTCCGGCAAGGTGGACCGGCAGGCGCTGCCCGTTCCCACCATCCGGGACCGGGAGGCCCGGACCGGTGTCTCGGAGGTCACCTCGGTGATCGAGGCGGAAGTCGCCGAGGTGTGGTGCGACCTGCTGCAGGTCAACCAGGTCGGTCGCAACCAGAACTTCTTCTCCGTCGGCGGCACCTCACTGTCGGCCTTGCAGATGCTGCACCGAATCAAGACCCGGTTCGGGATATCGATCACCGTCCGGCAGTTCTTCGATGCACCGACGATCGCAGGCGTGGCCGGGTACCTGGAGACGGCGCTGGCCGCCGAGGTGGCCACGATGTCCGACGACGACGACGACGTCGCCGAGCGGCTCGGCGATACGGGAGGGGTAAGCCGATGACCACGTTGGACGCGAACAAGCAGCGGCTGCTCATGAAGTTGCTGCGCGAGCGGGCCACCGCGGTCGAAGTGCCGCGCATCACCCCGGTGCCGCCGGGGACCGCCGTTCCGCTCAACCCGCCGCAGGCGGGGATCTGGTTCTCCTGCCGGCAGTACCCGGACAGCAGCGAGTACAGCATTCCGGACCTGCAGGTCATGGAGCGGGCGCTGGACCATTCGACACTGCGCGCCGCCACGGCAGAGCTGATGGCCCGGCACGACATCCTGCGAGTGCGGATGTTCGAGCGCGACGGTGTCCCGATGCAGCAGGACTGCGGCCTGATCGAGCCGCCAGTGACCTGGCACGACCTGCGGCACCTGCCGGCGGACGAGGCGGCGGCGCGCGCCACCGAGATCAGCAACCGGGCCGCCCAGCGTCCGATCCCGCTCGACGAGCCGTGCTTCTTCACGATCATCGGATTCGCGTTGCCCGGCGAGCGCACCATGCTGGCGACCAACTTCCACCACCTGGTCGCCGACGGACTCTCCCGGGAGCAGGTCGTCCGGGAGTTGGACGCGTTGCTGGCCGGCCGGACACTCGACCCGCCCCCGCCGGTTGGCTTCCTCGACTACGTGGCCTGGGAACGCGAGAACACCGACGAGGCGAGGGTCCAGCGCGACCTGGCCTACTGGACCCACAATTTGACCGGTCACCTGCCGGTGCTGGACCTGCCGAGGGACCATCCCCGGCCGGCCCGAGCCAGCCGGGCCGCATCCACCGTGCCGGTCACGATTCCCGGTTCGTTGCTGACTCGGCTGCAGCGGCTGGCGGCAGACGACGGGGTCACCCTGTTCGTTGTCGTCCTGGCCGCGTACAAGCTGTTCCTGGCCCGGATGGCGGGGCAGCTGGACATCCTCGTCGGCGTCCCGCTGGCCGGCCGGGACCAAGAGGTTGCCGAGTCGATGGTGGGCTGCTTCGTGAGGTCGGTGCCACTGCGCACCAACTTGTCCGGCGACCCGACGTTCCGCGAGGTCGTCCGCCGGGTGCACGAGGCATTCCTGGAGGCCCACGACCATCAGGCCGTACCGTACGCCCGGGTGGTGGCCGAACTAGGGTTGCCCCGGCTGTCTGGGGTGCACCAGGTGTTCCAGACCATGATCACTCTGCAGCACCCGGTCGGCGGCTCGCGCCGGGCGGCCGAGAAGAGTGTGGCGCTGAACACGAACTCCATGCCGGTAGACCTGGCCCTGATCCTGCACCCGGACGGCGACGCGCTCGGCGGCATCATGGTGTACTCGGGCGACCTGTTCGACCGGGGGACCGCGCTCCGATACGCAGGTGTCCTCGAGCGTCTGCTGGCCGCGGCCGCCGAGCGGCCGGACGCGCGAGCGTTCGAGCTGCCGCTGCTGTCGCAGGCAGAGCGAGAGCGCGTTCTGCGCGGGCTCAACCGGGACGTCCGGCCGGACGTCGCGTACTGCACGCTGGCGCAGCCGTTCGAGGAGCAGGTCCAGCGCGCCCCGGACGCGATCGCGGTGCGCGGTGCCGAGGGCCAGTTCAGCTACGCCGAGTTGAACGCCCGGGCCAACCGGCTGGCGTGGTTCCTGCGCGACACCGGGGTTGGTCCGGGAAACGTCGTGGCGCTGTACCTTTCCCCTGGGGTCGACCAGACGGTCGCGCTGCTTGCCGCGGCTAAGGTCGGCGCCCCGTACGTAACGCTCGATCCGGAGGAGGGCCGGCTCGGGGCGCTGCTGGACGATGCCGCCCCGGCTGCGGTGATCGTTGACGGGTCGACGGCGGGCCGCGTGCCGGCAGGACCGTGGCAGGTGCGCTCGTTTGCGGAGTCCGGCCGGTGGGCCGGGGCGCCCGCCGACGACCTGCCGGTCGAGGCAACTGGGTACGACCTGCTGTGCCTGCGCTACGCGGCGCACGCCACCGACCGGCCGGCCGCGATCGCCTACCCGGTCGAGGGGGCGCTGGCCGAGCTGGCGCAACTTAAGCACGACCATCCCCTCGGTGCCGGCGACGTGGCGCTCCTGGCCACGCCCGAGGACTGCTTCTGGCCGCTGTCGCAGGGCGCGACGGTCGCGTTGGCGCCGCCAGCGGTGTACCGGGACCCGCGGCGGCTGGCGGACTATGTGGAGGCATACGGCGTCACGACGCTGTCGGTCCTGCCGTCGATGGTGCCGGACGTGGCCGGGTTCCCGGGCGACCTCGTCGCCGGCTACGGGCCGGCCGAGACCGGACGGGTCACCGACCAGGGTCGGCCAGCCGGCCACCGTGCCCTCTACGTACTGGACGAGGCGCTGGCGCCGGTGCCGATCGGCGTGGTCGGCGAGCTCTACGTCGGCGGCGAGATCGGCCTCGCCCGCGGATACCACCGGCGGCCGGCGCTGACCGCGCACCGGTTCGTGGCCGACCCGTTCGCTGCCCCCGGCGCCCGCATGTTCCGCACCGGCGAGCTCTGCCGGCACCGGGAGGACGGCGTGCTGGAGCACCTTGGCCCGATCGACCGGCAGGTCCGGATCCACGGCCTGCGCGTCGAGCCGGCCGAGATCGAGGCGGCCTTCACCGACCAGGACGGCGTGTGGCGCGCCGTCGTGACCGCGGCGCCGGACGGCGGCCTCGCCGCCTTCGTGGTGCCGAACGGGGAACGTGAGCTGTCCGGGAGAAGACTCGTCGACGGCGCTGCTGCGCGGCTGCCGGAGTACCTGATGCCGGCAACCGTCACGGTCGTGGAGGAGATCCCCCGGAGGGGCAGCGGCGAGATCGACGTGGCCGCGCTGCTCGACCTCCGGGACCGCGACACGGAAGCTGACCGCACCGACGCACCCGAGACCGAGCTGGAGGCGCGGCTGGTCGGGATTTTCTGCCGGATCCTGCGCCGGGACTCGGTCTCGGTCACCGAGAGCTTCTTCAACATGGGTGGCCATTCGCTGCTGGTCTTCAAGCTGATCGAGGAATGCGCGAGCGAGTTCGGGCTGAAGCCGAGCGTCCTGGACGTGTTCACCGGCCCGACGGTCCGCGCGCTGGCGGCGACGCTGGGCGCGATGCGACCTGCAGCGGGCGTGGACCCGCTGGTGAGCCTGGTCGAGCACCCGGGCGCGCCGCTGGTGGTCTTCGTGCACGCCGCGAGCGGTTCGGTGCTGCCGTTCTACCAGGTGGCCAAGCGGCTCGGGCGGGAGTTCGCGGTGTACGCGCTTCAGTCGCCGCCGGACGTTCCGCCGGCGTCGATCGAGGAGATCGCGGCCCGCTACGTGGACGAGGTCGACGCGGTACGCGGCGTCGCCCCGGTCGTGGTCGCCGGCTGGTCGATGGGCGGCGCTGTGGCGCTGGAGATGGCCCGCCGCTGGT
The DNA here is from genome assembly GCF_040654475.1 of Micromonospora sp. NPDC050686. NCBI lineage: Bacteria > Bacillati > Actinomycetota > Actinomycetes > Micromonosporales > Micromonosporaceae > Micromonospora > Micromonospora sp. NPDC050686. The sequence goes on along the minus strand of NZ_JBFAID010000052.1, from coordinate 2,145 downwards.
TGCATCGCAACGAGCGGGTCGCCGCGACCCTGCTGCTGGACACCTGGGCGCCGCCCGCGTTCATGTCCGCGGCGGCGGACGCGGCCCGGGTCCGGGCTTCGGTCCTGGCGCTGGACGTGCTGCGCCTGGAGGGGGCCGACGCCACCCCGGCGACGCAGGCCGAGCTGGCCGAGACCGTCGAACGCAACCGCGCGGCGTTCCTCGACTACCGGCCGGAGTACTACCCGGCCGAGGTGGACCTCCTGCGCGCGAGCGACCCGCTGCCCGCCGACGCGCCGCCGTTCCCGGCCGGCTACATGGACGGCGACCGCGGCTGGTCCGCCGTCGCCGCCGAGGTGACGACCGTCGAGATCAAGGGAAACCACCTGAGCCTCTTCGACCAGGAGCACGCCGACCAACTGGCGGCGGCGATCAGCGCCGCGATCGCCCGGCGGATGGGCTACGAGGAAATCTGAGCGCGCCCGGCCGTGTGGCCGCGTTGGCCGCTCCACGCGAGAACCTGGCCACCCTGGAGGCCGAGCGACGCGGCGTCCCGCTGACCTTCGTCCTGGCCGAGGCAGTCATCAAGTTCGCCGCCGACTTGCGCCGGGGACGTAAGCCCCGCACCGGATACGCCCGGACCACGGACGGTCTATCCGCGGCCGAGCTGACCGCCGAGCTGGTGGCGCAGGACTTCCGCGGATGAGCCTCATCTGCGATACCGGCGTGCTGTTCGTTCCCGAATTGGTCATGGCCGCACTCGACTGCTGGTGCCACAAGCGGCTGACCGGTGCCGAGACCTGCAGCGCTCCTACGCGACCTCATCCTCGGGGTGGTCGACGCAAGCGTGATCGCGCTGGTCGAGCGGATCCGCGAGCCGAAGGTTGCGACGCCCGATCACCGCCACTTCCGGACCGTTCGGCCAACGCACGTGCCGGCGTTGGGTCTTAGTGCGCGTTTGGGTAGTGGGTTGGTCGGGTGTGTCGCCCAGTGGGTCCGATCCGATGAGCGTGACTCGGTCGATGGGCAGGTATGGATCGAGTGCGGCGGTACCCGTCTGACCTGGCCGACGCCGAGTGGGAGATCATCGAGTCGATGCTGCCGTCTCCGCAGTGGATGGGCAGACCAGAGAAGCATTCCCGGCGGGCGGTCATCGACGCGATCTTGTACGTGCGCACCGGCTGTGCGTGGCGGTACCTGCCGGTCGACTTCCCGCCGTGGCAGACGGTGTACGCGCACTTCACCCGGTTGAACCGGCGGGGCGTGACCGAGCGGATCCTGACCGAACTACGGGAACAGGTCCGCCTGGCGCACGGCCGTGACCCGGAGCCGACGGCGGGGATCATCGACTCGCAGAGCGTGAAAGGCGCGGACACCGTGCCCCGTGAGTCCCGCGGTTACGACGCCGGGAAGAAGATCAACGGTCGGAAACGGTTCATCGTCACCGACACCCTCGGCCTGCTGGTCACCGTCTGGGTCCTCGCCGCGTCCTGGCAGGACCGCGACGGCGCCAAAGGCGCACTGCTCGCCACCTACGCGGCAACCCCGATCCGGCACGTCTTCGCCGACACCGGCTTCGCCGGTCGCCTCGTCGACTGGGCCCGCGATCTGCTGCGCACCACCATCGAGATCGTCCGCAAACCCGCCGACCAACGAGGGTTCGTCGTGCACCCGCGCCGCTGGGTCGTGGAGCGGACCCTGGCCTGGCTCACCGCCCACCGCCGCCTGGCCCGCGACTACGAAACCCACCCCAGCACGTCAGAGGCCATGATCCGATGGGCCGCTCTCGGCGGCATGCTCCGCCGCCTCACCCGAGGCGAAGCCGCCACCCGCCAGCAACGCCTCACCTTCAACACACCCGACTGACAGCAATGTGAAACGCGCTCTTACTTCCCGCCGATATGTAGTTGCCACAATGCGGACGTGAAAATAGGGTCGGGCCGCTTTTGACGACGTCGATCCTTCTCTGGGCGTGTGAGCCCGTTGGTTGGTCTGGCGCCGCGAGGCCGGGGGTCAACGGCTCGCAGGAATCCCGGCGGCGTACCCTCTGCACACCGCCGCCCGCCGCCCGTCGCCGAAGGCGCACGTGAACGAGCCGATGCCGATGTCGTCGTGATCCGAGATCATGGTTCCCTTCGATCGGCAGAGGGTTGGGAATTTGCCGGG
>NZ_JBFAID010000051.1:0-50695 GCF_040654475.1 Micromonospora sp. NPDC050686 | reverse complement strand
CGGGACGCCGTCTCATCTCAGTCCTCAAGGGACAAGCGCCGCAAGCGTTCCCGGAAGGGGACCTCTGATGAAGGAAGGTAATGCCATCAGCGCCGACGTGCTCGCCGAGCTCGACGACCTGCGGGTGTGGTTCCCGGCCGCCGGCAGCGCGCCGGTACGCGCCGTCGACGGGGTGTCGCTCCGGGTGCGCCGGGGCGAGACTCTCGGCCTGGTCGGCGAGTCCGGCAGCGGCAAGTCCACCACCGGCCTGGCCCTGCTCCGGCTGGTCGACCCCACCTCCGGCCGGGTCCGGGTGGCCGGGGAGGACGTGACCGGCTGGTCCCGTCGCCGGCTGCGCGCCGTACGCCGGCGGGTGGCCATGGTGTTCCAGGACCCGCAGGCGTCGCTGGACCCCCGGCACACCGTGGCGGCCAGCGTCGCCGAGCCGCTGGTGGTGCACCGGCTGGTCGACGGCGCGGACGCCCGGCGCCGCCGGGTCGCCGAGCTGCTAGACCTGGTGGGCCTGCGCCCCGAGCTCGGCGAGCGGCACCCGCACGAGCTGTCCGGCGGGCAGCGGCAGCGGGTCGGCATCGCCCGGGCGCTGGCCGGCGAGCCGGACCTGGTCGTCCTCGACGAGCCGATCGCCTCGCTGGACCTGAGCGTGCAGGCGCAGATCATGAACCTGCTGCGCCGGCTGCAACGGGAACTCGGGCTCACGTACCTGTTCATCTCGCACGACCTGGCCGCCGTGGAGCACATGAGCGACCGGGTCGCGGTGATGTACCTGGGGCGGATCGTGGAGACCGGTGACCCGGCGCAGATCTACCGCGAGCCGGCGCACCCGTACACTGCGGCGCTGCTGTCGGCGGTGCCGGTGGCGGACCCCGCGGTGGAACGGGAACGCCGGCGGATCATCCTGACCGGCGACATTCCCAGCCCCGTCGACCCGCCGAGCGGCTGCCGGTTCCGCACCCGCTGCCCGCGCGCCCGGGCCGACTGCGCGGAGACCGACCCGGCGCTCGACGTCGTCGCCGGCGACCACCGGGCCGCCTGCCTGTACGCCGGGGAGGCGGTCCGCGAGATGCGCGCGACGCCCTCGGCGTGACACCGCCCCGCCCGCGCGGCGGCGGGCGGGGCGGAACGGCCATCGGTCAGCCGTGCTTGCGGCCGACCGCGGAGTATTCGGAGGTGGGGGTGCTGTCGTTGCCGTCCGGCCGCCACCGCTCGCGGGTGGGGTGCGAGACGACGAGGTAGCTGCCGGCGGGCATCGCCGCCACCAGGCGCCGGACGATCGCGGTGGCCGCGTCGTCGTCGACCACGAAGTTGAGGATGCCCAGCAGCATGACCGCCATCGGCTGGTCGAAGTCGAGGGTCCGGGCCGCCTCCGCCAGGATCCGCTCCGGGTCGCGCAGGTCCGCCTCGACGTAGTCGGTGGCCCCCTCCGGGCTGCTGGTGAGCAGGGCGCGGGCGTGCACCAGCACCATCGGGTCGTTGTCGACGTACACCACGCGGGACTCCGGCGCGGTGGCCTGGGCGACCTGGTGGGTGTTGTTGGCCGTCGGCAGGCCGGTGCCGATGTCCAGGAACTGGCGGATGCCGCACTCGCCGGCCAGGTGGCGGACCGCCCGGCCGAGGAACTCGCGGTTGAACCGGGCCGACTGGACCAGCTCCGGCATGAGGGCGAGGACCTGCTCCGCGGCCTCCCGGTCGGCGGCGAAGTTGTCCTTGCCGCCGAGCAGGTAGTTCCACAGCCGGGCCGAGTGCGCGACGCTGGTGTCCAGTCCGGCGGTGCCGGCGCTGGTGGAGGGGTTCGTCGCTGACGCTCCTTTGTGTCCGTCAACGAACGATTCCGCCCAGCCTAGGCCGCCCGCCGCCCCCTCCGTTCCCGCACCCCCGCTCCCCCGCGCCCGCCCTCCTCGCGTTGATCATGGAGTTAGGGGGGAAGTCGGACAATTTCCCCGTGATCAACGGGGCGGGGCGGGTGGGGGCGGAGACGGCGAACGCCGCCCCGGGGTGAGGCGGCGTTCGGCGTTCGACGGGGTGGGGGTCAGGTCATGTCGTCGTAGCGGCGTTCGATCGGGGCCGGAGGGGCCACCGGCTCGGGCGCGTCGACCGGGGCGACCCCGTCGACCCGGTGCCCGGCCTCGACCGGCTCCGGGGTCAGGTCCAGCGGCGACACCTCGTCGTCGGCCAGGTCGGAGTAGAGCTCCTTGCCCCGGCCCCGGCGGCGGTCGTTGAGGAACGCCACCCCGACCGCGGCGAAGTACAGCGCGCAGAGGCAGATCGCCAGGGCGGTCATGCCGAACGGGTCCGGCGTGGGCGTGACGACGGCGGAGAACGCGAAGAACACGAAGACCGCGATCCGCCACCAGCCCAGCAGCCGCTTCGCGCTGGCCAGCCCGACGAAGTTGAGCATCAGCACGACCAACGGGAACTCGAACGCCACCCCGAACAGCAGGATCAGGTTGGTGACGAACGAGATGTACCGGGTGACCTCGAGGGTGGTGGCGATGTCGTCACCGGAGATGTTGAGCAGGAACTCCAGGCCCTTGGTGGTGACGAAGAACGCCAGCACCGCGCCGGCGGCGAACAGCGGCGCGGCCAGGGCGGTGAAGACGTACGCGTAGCGCCGCTCGTGCCGGTGCAGGCCCGGGGCGATGAACGCCCAGAGCTGGTACAGCCAGACCGGGGCGGCGATGATCAACCCGACCCAGAGCCCGATCTTCAGGTTCAGCAGGAAGAGGTCCGCCGGCCCGAGCTGGACGAAGCTGCATCTGCCGTCGACCATCCGCGCCTGCGGCAGGCTGCAGTACGGCTCGGAGAGCAGCTTGCGGACCGGCGTGGCCAGCCAGATGCCGAAACCGAAACCAATCAGGATCGCCAGCGAGGCGCGGAAGAGCCGGTTGCGCAGCTCACGGATGTGCTCGATGAGGGTCATCGAGCCGTCGGCGGCCCGTTCGAAGGTGCTCGGGCCGCGCTTGCGGAGGGCGAAGGCCACGGTGTCGGGGCCTCTCGGTCAGTTGTCGCGGACGCGCTGCACCGGGTCGACCGGCGGGGCGACCGGCTGCTGCTGCGGCTGGGCGTAGGGCTGCTGCTGGGGCGGCAGCGGCTGGTAGCCGGACTGGGCGTCGGCCTTCTCCGCCAGGTCGCGGTCGTCGTCCTGCAGGCTCTTGGTCTCCGCCTTGATGATCCGCAGCGAACGGCCCAGCGAGCGGGCCGCGTCGGGGAGCCGCTTCGCGCCGAAGAGCAGGATCAGCACGACCACGAGTACGGCGATGTGCCACGGCTTGAGGGCACCCATGGGAAGCTCCAGTCGCTCTGTGTCGGAGGGTGGGTCGCAGCCCATCGTACGTGCGCCGAGGGCCGTTGCCACCCGCCGGGCCGCCCCTGATGGGTCCCGGCCGGTGAAGTCTTGACCACCGCCGAGTGTCCCGTCAACCACCTACCGGGACCGTCCGGGCGCGAAACGGGCGGCAAACCCGCAGCTGAACCGCGGGTCGACCGACCGCGATCGATCACTCGCCCCGCTTGGCCTTGATCAGCTCCACCCGCTGCTGCGCCGTCTCCGCCCGGTGCTGGAGCGCCTCGGCGCGCTCGGTGAGCGCCTCGGCGGCCTCCCGCAGCGCCTCCGCCTCGACCTGCCGGCGTTGCAGGGCCACCGCCGCCCGGCGCAGCCGCGGCAGCCGCCCCAGCACCGGCCGGGCCGACAGGGCCAGCACGACGAGCGGGACCAGCACCAGCGCAAGCACGATCCACTTCACCACGGCGGTCAGCCTACTGGGTGCGCCCGGCCACCGCCGGGTCGGCGGGCGCCACCGGCGTCGCGTACGCCTCCAGCGCGGCCACCGCCTGGGCGCGGACCTGCTCGGCCAGCTCCGCCGGGGCGACCACGGTCACCTCCGGGCCCAGCCCGAGCACGAACCGCCGGGCCCAGCCCAGGTCGGTCACCCGCAACGACACCAGCCACTGCTCGCCGTCGGCCACCACCTGCTCGCACGGGTAGTACTCGGTGATCCAGCGCTCTCCCCGGCCGATCCGCAGGGTGATCAGCGGCAGGTCCGGCGACGGGCGGAACACCCCGCCGGTGAGGTCCTGCGGGCGGGCCTGCGGCGGCACCACGGCCGGCTCGTCCAGTTCGACGACCGCGTCGACCCGGTCGGCCCGGAACAGCCGCACCGCCTCGGCCCGGCGGCACCACGCCTCCACGTACGCCCGGCCGCCGACCATCAACATCCGCAGCGGGTCGATGACCCGCTGCGTGGTCTCGTCCCGGGCCGCCGTGTAGTACGTGATCCGCAGCGCCCGGCCGCGCTCCACGGCGGCGCGCAGCTCGCGGACCCGGGCCGTGTCGCCCGGCAACCGCACCTCCACCGGCGCGCCGGCGAGGTCGCCCGCCGCGTCCTCGATCTTCGCCAGGGCCCGCTCGACGGCCTCCCGGTTGGCCACCCCGGGCGTCTCGGCGAGCATCCGCAGCGCCACCACCAGGGCCAGCGCCTCGTCGGGCGTGAGCCGCAGCGGCCGGTCGATCCCGGCGTCGTAGGTGATCGTCACCCGGTCGCCGTCGAACGCCATGTCGATCAGGTCACCCGGCCCGTAGCCGGGCAGGCCGCACACCCAGAGCAGTTCCAGGTCCTCGCGCAACTGCCGCTCGGTGACCCCCAGGTCACCGGCCGCCTCGGCGATCTCGATCCCCGGGCGGGCCAGCAGGTAGGGCACCAGGTTGAGCAGCCGGGCCAGCCGGTCCGCCGAGGCGCGGGAGCCGCGCGCCGCGGCCGGGCGGGTCACCGGGCACCCCCGGCCACCATCAGGTCGTCGTGCCGGGTGGCGATCTCCTTGAGCCGCTGGATGACCGCCTCCCGCACCTCCGGCGGGTCGAGCACCCGCACGTCCGGGCCGTACCCGACGATCTGGCCGGCCAGATAGTCGGCGTCGGCGTACGGCAGGACCAGCCGATCGCCGTCCGGCCCGGCATCGGAGCGCACCGCCCAGCGGCGCAGCCCGGCCGCCCGGCCCGGCGCGACCAGCACGGTGGCCCGACCGGTCCGCTCGGCCGGCCCGGACCAGCGGGCGACGTGGCTGATCAGGTCGACGTCCGCGGGCGGCTGGTAGCTGCCCGCCGCGCCACTGGGCCGGACCGCCCCGACCACCCGGGACAGCCGGAAGCAGCGGGTGGCCGCCCGGTCCAGGTCGTGGCCGACCACGTACCAACGGCCCCGCCAGCAGACCACGCCCCACGGCTGCAACCGGCGCCGGGTGGGGGCGTCCCGGTCGGGCACCCGGTAGTCGAAACTGACCTCCCGCCGGTCCCGGGCGGCGGCGGTCAGCGGCGCGAACCCCGGGTCGACCGTCACCATCGGCTCCAGCCCGAGGGTGGCCTGCGGGTCCACGTCGACCCCCGCGGCGCGCAGCTTGGCCAGCCCCGAGGAGGCGGCGGCGGCCAGGCCGGCGTGCTGCCACAGCCGCGCGGCGATGCCGACCGCGGCGGCCTCGTCCGGTTCGAGCGGAATGTCGGGCAACGCGTATTCGCGGGGGGCGATCCGGTACCCGGGCTCGGCGTCGAACACGCTCGCCGTCCCGGTCTCCAGCGGCACGCCCAGCTCACGCAGCTCGGCCTTGTCCCGCTCGAACTTGCGCTGGAACGCCTCGTGGTCCTTGGCGTCGTCCGGGTCGTGCTCGTACCCGGGCACGGTCGCGGCGATCTGCGCGGCGGTCAGGAACCGTCGCGTGGACAGCAGACAGATCACCAGGTTGACCAGGCGTTCGGTGCGGGTCCGCGACACGGGTAGACGCTAGCAGCCCCGGCCGCACGCGCACGTACCCCGGCGGGCGTGCCGCGCCGTGCGCCACACCCTGCGGGACACCCGGCGGGGACGCCGTCGCGGACTTAGGGTGATCCGCATGCCGTCGGAAGCCGAAGCGAAGAGCGAGAGCGTGGGCACGGTGCTGGTGGCCGGCACGGCCAACCTCGCGATCGCCGTGGCCAAGCTGGTCGCCGGCCTGATCTCCGGCTCCGCCGCGATGCTCTCCGAGGCCGCCCACTCGGTCGCCGACACCACCACCGAGGTGCTGCTCTATCTGGCGCTGCGCCGGGGCGCGCGGCCCGCCGACATCCGCCACCCGTTCGGCTACGGCAAGGAGAGCTACGTCTGGGCGTTCCTGGCCGCGGTGTTCACCTTCGTCGCGGGCGCCGGCTTCGCCATCACCCACGGCGTCACCACCATCCTCGTGCACAAGCACAGCGGCAACTACCTCGCCTCGTACGTGGTGCTGGCGATCTCCTTCGTCATCGAGGCGGTGTCGCTGGCCCGGGCGGCCCGCCAGATCCGCCGCGAGTCCCGGCGCTGGCTGACCACCCCCGGCCGGTTCCTCCGGCTGACCGCGGACACCACCGTCAAGGCGGTCTTCCTGGAGGACAGCGCGGCGCTGATCGGCCTGCTGCTGGCCGGCGTCGGTGTCGGCCTGTCCCACCTCACCGGCGACGAGCTCTACGACGGGATCGCCTCCATCCTGATCGGCGTGCTGCTGCTGGTGGTCGCCGTCGTCCTGGCCCGCAGCAACATCTCGCTGCTGGTCGGCCGGGCGGTGCCGGAGCGGGTGCACCGCGAGATCGAGCGGGAACTGAGCGACCTGCCCACCGTGGACCGGATCGACACACTGATGACCATGCAGCTCGGCCCGAAGGACATCCTGGTCGCCGCCAAGGTCGACTTCCGGGACGAGGCCACCGGCGCCGACATCGAGGCCGCCGCCGACGAGGCCGAACGGCGGCTGGCCGCGCGCTACCCCGAGGTGGCGTACGTCTTCCTCGATCCCACCCACTCCCTGCCCCGCCTCGACGCGCACCGCGCCCGGCGTACCCAGGAATCCACCGACCAGCCGTGACGACGCGCGCGGACCCCGGCGACGGCGGCGGCACGGCCGCGGATAGCGTGCCGGTCATGGTGCGATGGCGGACCGGTTCGGTCACGGCGGTACGGCGGCGATGGACCGGCGCGGTGGAACTCGACGTCACCCTGCCCGACTCGACCGCCGTGCGCGCCCTGGCCTACCCGGCCCTGGTCGGCGAGCCGCGGCCCGGCGACCGGGTGCTGCTCAACGTCGGCGCCCTGCTGATGGGCCTCGGCACCGGCGGGTACGCCCTGGTGGTGGCCCTGCCCGACCGGCTGCCCGCGGACCCGCCGCAGGCCGGCGACACCCGCGACGCCGGTCACCTGGTCAAGGCCCGCTACACCCCGTTGCAGCCGATCCTGCTCGGCGTGGACGAGGAGGCCTCCCCGCACCACGACCTGCTCGCCGCGGCGGAGGACGTCGGCGGCATGCCGGTGGTCACCGCCGACCTGCATTCGGCGCTGCCGGCCGTGCTCGCCGGGATCCGGGCCGACGCCCCGGACGCGCGGGTGGCCTACCTGCTCACCGACGGCGGGGCGCTGCCCGCCTGGTTCTCCCGCACCCTGGCCGGGCTCGCCGGCCACCTCGCCGGCACGATCAGCGTCGGGCAGGCCTTCGGCGGCGACCTCGAGGCGAGCACCCTGCACAGCGGCCTGCTCGCCGCCCGCCACGTGCTGCGCGCCGACCTGGCGGTCGTCGCGCAGGGGCCGGGCAACCTGGGCACCGGCACCCGGTGGGGGTTCTCCGGGGTGGCCGTCGGGGAGGCGGTCAACGCGGTCGCCACGCTGGGTGGGCGACCCGTCGGCTCGCTGCGCGTCTCCGCCGCCGACCCCCGGCCCCGGCACCGCGGCGTGTCCCACCACAGCCTCACCGCGTACGGCCGGGTGGCGCTCGCCGGGGCGGACCTGGTGGTGCCCGACGGCCTGGACCGGGCGCTCGCCGCGCAGGTGCACGCGGCCCTGGCCCCGCTCGCCGCCCGGCACACCGTCGTCACCGTGCCCACCGACGGGCTGGACGCGGCGCTGCGGGCCAGCCCGGTCGGTCTGTCCACCATGGGCCGCGGGCTCGACGCCGACCACGCCTACTTCCTGGCCGCGGCCGCCGCCGGCCGGCACGCGGTACGCCTGCTCGGCTGACGGGCGTCAGTCCGCCCGGTAGCCGTGGGTGACGATCCGGTCGGCGGCCTGCGCGTACGCCGCCGGATCGCGGGGCGCCCAGGTGCCCAGGCCGTCGACGTAGCGGTTGAACATGCAGAACGCGGCGGCGATCAGCACCACGTCGTGGATCTCCAGGTCGGTGGCGCCCGCGCCCCGGGCCGCCTCGACCAGTTCGGTGGTGACCTCCCGGCCGTCGCGCCGCACCGCCGCCGCGATCCGCAGCAGCGCCCGCAGCTTCGCGCTCACCGGCGCGGTGTCGACGTCCCGGCGCACCTGCTCCACCAGCGACATCCCCGCCGGCAGTTGCGCGGCGGCGAACGCCGAGTGCGACGAACAGCAGAAGGTGCACTCGTTCAGGCCCGACACGTAGGCGGCGATGAGCTCCCGCTCGCCCGCCGTCAGCGTGGGGTGCGGGGCGCGCAGCAGCACCTCCGCGAGGTCGTTCAGCGGCCGCGCGGTCTCCGGACGGAACCGCATCGGGCCGTTGATGCCCGGGTGGGTCCGCTCGTCCAGGCCAAGATCGATGTGTGCGGTCACGGCACCCTCCGGTCGTCGCACGGTGGCCCGCTCGACGCTGCCAGCCGCCCCCGCCGGCCGCACCTTCCGTCGTGCCCAATCCGGCCCGGCGGCGCGGAGGTGCGCACCCTCGGAGACGCCCCGCGGGCGACGCCCGCCGGATCCTGAAGCAGGTACCCGGACCCCCTCCGCACCGGCCCCGGGCCCCGCGACCGGCACCGCCGCCGGCCCGGACCGCCGCGATCCGGTGTGACCGTCTGCGAATGCGAGGCGTCATGGCACTGCGCGAACTTCCCGACACCCACCGCCCGGTCGTCACCCCCGACCACCGGCCCGCGCACCCCCGCCGGGTGGCGCTGCTCAGCGCCGCGGCCGGCGTCCTGCTCGCCGTCCTGTGGTCGTTCGAGCTGGTCGACTCGGTCGTCGGCGACAACGTCGCGAACACGGTGCTCGGCCACGACGCCAAGGCCACCGCGATCAGCGGCACCCTCGCCGGCCTGCTCTTCGCGTTCGTCTCCGGCTTCGCCGGCACCTTCACCGCCTGCAACATCGCGATGGCCGCCTCGATCGGCCCGATGAGCCAGGTCTCCGGCGCCACCGGCGCCGAGGGCACCGGAGCCGCCCTGCGGTCCCTGCTCCGGCCGGTCGGCTGGCTCGCCCTGGGCATGGTCGCGGTCTCCGCCGGCTACGGCGCGATCGGCGTGCTCCTCGGCGACCGGCTGCCGCAGCTGTCCACCGAGGTGGTCGACGGCGTGCCGGTCCGGCTCATCCAGTCGTTCGTGGTGTTCGGCGTGATCGGCCTGGTCCTGACCTACCTCGGGCTGGCCACCCTCGGGCTGCTCCCCGACGTGCTCGCCGGCCGGCCCGTCGCCCGGGTGGTGCTGATGGGCGCGCTGGTCGGCGGTTTCCTCGTCGGACGCCCCTACCCGCTGTTCAACAAGCTCTTCCACTGGGCCGCCGAGACCGGCAACCCGCTGTACGGGGCGCTCGCCTTCACCCTCCAGTCGCTGGGCAACATCCTGCTCGTCACCCTGCTCATCGCGGTCGCGGTGATCGTCAGCCGGGGGCGGTTCCTGCGCTGGATCGCCCAGCGCCGCCGGGCCACCCTGATCGCCGGCGCGCTGCTCGTCGCCCTGGGCGTCTTCACCGTCGTCTACTGGGACCTGCGGGTCCCCGCCCACTTCGGCATCGGCTGGTTCCCCCGCATGCCGTACAACTGACCGGCGTCCCCCGGCGGCCCCAACGCCTCAGCCCACAGCCCCGGCGGCGCAGCCCACGGCTCTGGCGGCGCAGCCCACGGCCCGCCGGCTCAGCCCACGAAGAAGATCAACGCCAGCCAGCCACCGACGATCAACACCAGCGCCGCCGCCAACACCCAGGTGGGCACCGTGTACTCGCCACGCCGGTTGCGTTCGACCTCGGCGCGGATCTTCTCCCGCCGCCGGTCGATCCAGTTGGTCTTCTCGGTGCCGCTGTCGCGGTCGGAGGATTCGGAAGTGTTCATCGCGCCGCCAGCCTACCGGTCGGCCGCCGGCCGGTGCCCGCACCGGCCGGCGGCCGCCGTCACATGCTGGCGATCAACCGCTCCACCCGCTCGTCGTACGCCCGGAACGGGTCCTTGCAGAGCACCGTGCGCTGCGCCTGGTCGTTGAGCTTCAGGTGCACCCAGTCGACGGTGAAGTCCCGCCGCTTCTCCTGCGCGTGCCGGATGAACTCGCCGCGCAGCCGCGCCCGGGTGGTCTGCGGCGGCGTCTCCTTCGCCTCGAAGATCTCCGGGTCGGTGGCCACCCGGTCCACCGCACCGCGCCGTTCCAGCAGCCCGTAGAGCCCCCGCCCCCGGCGCAGGTCGTGGTACGCCAGATCCATCTGCGCCACCCGCGGGTGCGACAGCGGCAGGTCGTGCTTGCGCTGGTACCGCTCGATCAACTTCAGCTTGCTCACCCAGTCGATCTCCCGCGCCACCGGATCCAGGTCCCCGGTCTCCACCGCCCGCAGCACCCGGCCCCACAGCTCCACCACCCGCTTGGCGGTCTGGTCCCCGCCTCGGCGCTCCACGAACTCGGTCGCCTTCGCCAGGTATTCCTGCTGGATCTCCAGGGCGCTGACCTCCTTGCCGGAGGCCAGCCGGACCTTGCGCTGGCCGGTGATGTCGTGCGACACCTCGCGGATCGCCCGGATCGGGTTCTCCAGCGTCAGGTCCCGCATCACCACCCCGGCCTCGATCATCCGCAGCACGATGTCCGCGCTGCCCACCTTCAGCAGCGTGGTGACCTCGTTCATGTTCGAGTCACCGACGATCACGTGCAGCCGGCGGTACCGCTCCGCGTCTGCGTGCGGCTCGTCCCGGGTGTTGATGATCGGCCGGCTCCGGGTGGTCGCCGACGAGACCCCCTCCCAGATGTGCTCCGCCCGCTGAGAGAGGCAGTAGACCGCGCCGCGCGGTGTCTGCAGTACCTTGCCCGCCCCGCAGATCAGCTGCCGGGTCACCAGGAACGGGATCAGCACGTCGGCCAGCCGGCCGAACTCCCCGTGCCGGGACACCAGGTAGTTCTCGTGGCAGCCGTACGAGTTGCCCGCCGAGTCGGTGTTGTTCTTGAACAGGTAGATCTCACCGGCGATGCCCTCGTCGTGCAGCCGCTTCTCCGCGTCGACGAGCAGGCCCTCCAGGATCCGCTCCCCCGCCCGGTCGTGGGCGACCAGGTCCGTCACCGAGTCGCACTCCGGCGTCGCGTACTCCGGGTGCGAGCCCACGTCCAGGTAGAGCCGGGCGCCGTTGCGCAGGAACACGTTGCTCGACCGGCCCCACGACACCACCCGCCGGAAGAGGTACCGGGCGACCTCGTCGGGGGACAACCGGCGCTGACCCCGATAGGTGCAGGTGACGCCGTACTCGGTCTCGAGGCCGAAGATTCGCCGCTCCATGATGTGACACTAGCCGCCCGAGGCCCCAGATGGGCAGCGCTCGATCACCAGGAGCGCCCGAGTCGACCCCGCGGGACACCCCCGGCCGCGATCCCGCACCCAACGCGGGTCGAGTGGGGCCGCCCGCGGGCACGAACGCGGCCCAGGGCAGGACATGCGGCGCGGCATCCCGCCGCCCGGCCAAGGCACGACGTGCGGCATCCTGCAGGCGCCCTCGTCCTGGACGCCACCACGACGGCTGACACGGCTAGGCCCCGGGCGCGTCGCGCGCCCAGGGCCTCGTGGAACCGGTCCGGAGTGCTACTCCCCAGGCTGGTCGGGCTGCTGGCCCTCCAGGTCCGCCGAGCCGGCCGACGTGGTCGGCTTGTGCGCCTCCTCCGTCGGCACCGTCGGGGTCTTCGCCACCCCCGGCGCCGGCGCGGTGTCCCCCGCCTGGTCACCCTCCAGCAGCGCGGTCAGCGCCGCGCCGGTGATCCGCCGGAACGTACGCCCCACCCGGCGCCGGTCCAGCACCGCCACCTCAAGCTGGTTCGCGGCGATCGTGCGGGAGGCGCCGCCCTCCCCGCCCACGCTGCTCAGCGCCGCCACCGCCACCTTGACCGCCTCACCCAGCGACATGTCCGGCCGGTGCTGCGACTTGAGCACCCCGGCGATCGCGTCCGCCTGACCGCCCATCGCCATCCGGCCCGGCTCGTCGTTCACCGAGCCGTCGTAGGTCAGCCGGTACAGCTCGTCGTCGTCCGGGGTGGCGCCCACCTCGGCCACGCAGATCTCCACCTCGAACGGCTTCGACTGCTCGGTGAAGATCGCCCCCAGGGTCTGCGCGAACGCGTTGGCCAGGCCCCGGCCGGTCACGTCCCGCCGGTCGTAGCTCAGGCCGTTCAGGTCGGCCATCCGAACCCCGGCCCGGCGCAGGTTCTCGAACTCGTTGTACCGGCCGACGGCGGCGAAGCCGATCCGGTCGTAGATCTCGCTGACCTTGTGCAGGGCGCTGGAGAGGTTCTCCGCGACGAAGAGCACCCCGTCGGCGTAGCTCAGGACCACCGTGCTCCGGCCCCGGGCGATGCCCTTGCGGGCCAGCTCGGAGCGGTCGCGCATGATCTGCTCGGGCGAGGCGTAGAACTGCATGGCCACGGCGGCGGTTCTCCTTCAAAGGCGCTGTGCTGACGACTGCTGGTGTGGGGCGGGGGCGGGGCGGACGGTTCAGCCGCCTGGGTTCTCCATCCGACCGGCGACGACGCCCTCGGCGATCGCCGCGGTCTCGGCGTCGGTGAGCCGGTGGGTGCCCTCGGCCGTCGCGGTCATCACCACCGGGTAGATCCGCCGGGTCAGGTCCGGCCCGCCGGTCGCGGTGTCGTCGTCGGCCGCGTCGTAGAGCGCCTCGACCGCCAGCCGGACGGCGTCGTCGACGGAGATCCCCGCGCGGTAGCGCTTCTTCAACGCCGACTTGGCGAAGAGCGAACCCGAGCCGATCGCGTCGTATCCGGTCTCGCCGTAGGGGCCGCCGGTCACGTCGAAGCTGAAGATCCGGCCGGCCTTCGCCGGGTCGCTCGCGGCCAGGTCGAAGCCGGCGAAGAGCGGGACCACGGCCAGGCCCTGCATCGCCGCGCCGAGGTTGCCGCGGATCATCGAGGCGAGCCGGTTGGCCTTGCCGTCGAGGGAGAGCATCGCGCCCTCGATCTTCTCGTAGTGCTCCAACTCCACCTGGAACAGTCGCATCAGCTCGATGCCGATGCCCGCGGTGCCCGCGATGCCGACCAGCGAGTACGCGTCGGCCGGGTGCACCTTCTCGATGTCGCGCTGGGCGATCAGGTTGCCCATGGTGGCGCGCCGGTCGCCGGCCATCACCACGCCACCGACGGCCGAGATGGCCACGATCGTGGTGGCGTGCGGTGCCAGGTCGGCGGCCATCCCCGGCGGCAGCGGCCGGCGGCCGGGCAGCATCTCGGGGGCCACCCGGCTCAGGAACGTGGTGAAGGAGGACGTCCCCGCGTTGGTGAACACATCTGGTAGACGCCCGGATGGATCGAAAGCCGCTGCCACGTGGTTCCTCTCAGATACGTGATCGCCCTGGCCAGCGTCACGGGGCTGTCCCGGAACTGGCCAAGACCACCGTTACAGTTGAAGCAGAGTATCCCGCGCACCCATCCGGTGCGATGATCGTGGTCCAGATGTTGAGGATCTTCGCCGCCGCAGATGGCGCAGACGCCGCCCTGCTCGGCGAGGAGCTCGTCGAACTCCTTCTGCCCCACCCCGTAGCGCCGGCGCAGGTGGTACTCGCGACTGCCGCCGTAGAGCCGCAGCCGGGTTTCCTTTCCCTTCGCGTTGTGACACGGCTTGCAGTATCGGCCGTAGCCAGACGACGCGGAGCGGTTCTTCGGGAAGTCGTCAAGCGTTTGGCATAGCTGGCTTTCGACCGGACGTTGAAACACGGCTTGCAGTAGCTGCCACGACCATCGGGACGCCTGCTGTTCGAGCAGAACTCCTCGATCGGCTTCCACTCGCCACAGTCACGGCAGCGGCGGCGCCCGTCATGGTCATCAGATCGGCGCGGCATGCCCGGATTGCCCTATATGCCCTACTCGCCCCCTTTCTGGACATATCCACGAACAAATTCTTCTGCGTTCTCCTCCAGGACCGAGTCGATCTCGTCGAGCAGGTCGTCGACGTCCTCGGTGATCTCGGCGTGCCGCTCGGCCACTTCCGGGTTGGCCTGCGCGGTGGCCTCCTCGACCTCTTCGCCCTGGGTCGACTTGCCGGACTGGGTCTGGCCGCCCTCTTGCGCCATCAGGTCCTCCTCCACGATCGCCCTGCGATGAACTTACCTCGCGGGAGCGACGAAAAGCCCGCCGCGCGCCGGGTCGCGGCGCGCAGCGGGCTCCCGAGATACGCCGGTCAGCCGCCGGTCAACGCCTCCAGCAGGTCCTTGGCGCTCGCGCACCGGTCGAACAGCTCCCCGACGTGCGTGCAGGTGCCCCGCTCCGGCTCCATCATCGGCACCCGGACCAGCGACTCCCGGCCCACGTCGAAGATGACCGAGTCCCAGCTCGCGGCGACCACCTCGGAGGCGTACTGGGCCAGGCAGCGCCCCCGGAAGTAGGCCCGGGTGTCCTCCGGCGGCTCGGTCATCGCGGTGCGGGTCTGCTCGTCGGTGAGCAGGGTCTTCATCGAGCCGCGGGAGACCAGCCGGTGGTAGAGGCCCTTCTCCGGGCGGACGTCGGAGTACTGGAGGTCGACCAGCTGGAGCTTGTGCGAGCCCCAACCGAGCTTCTCCCGCTCCCGGTAGCCCTCCAGCAGCCGCAGCTTGGCCACCCAGTCGAGCTCGTCGGCGCATTCGAACGCGTCACGGCCGAGTCGGTCCAGCACGCTCTCCCAGCGATCCAGCACGTCCGCGGTCTGCGGGTCCACGTCGGCGCCGTACCGGTCGTCCACGAAGGAGCGGACCCGCTCCAGGTACGCCCACTGGACGTCCAGCGCGGTCAGCCGGCGGCCGTCGCGCAGCCGCATCCGGTGCGACAGCGACGGGTCGTGGCTGACCGCGCGCAGCTCGCTGACCGGGTCGGCGATCCCCAGGTCGGCACCGAGCGCCTTCTCCTCGATCATGGTGAGGATCAGCGCGGTGGTGCCGACCTTGAGGTACGTGGAGATCTCCGACAGGTTGGCGTCGCCGATGATGACGTGCAGGCGGCGGTACTTGTCGGCGTCGGCGTGCGGCTCGTCCCGGGTGTTGATGATCGGCCGCTTGAGGGTGGTCTCCAGGCCGACCTCGACCTCGAAGAAGTCGGCACGCTGGGAGATCTGGAAGCCGCTCTGGCCGCCGTCCTGCCCGATGCCGACCCGGCCGGCGCCGCAGACGATCTGCCGGGTGACGAAGAACGGCGTCAGGTACGCCACGATGTCGGCGAACGGGGTCTGCCGCCGCATCAGGTAGTTCTCGTGGGAGCCGTAGCTGGCGCCCTTGTTGTCGGTGTTGTTCTTGTAGAGGTGGATGGGCTGGGTGCCGGGGATGGTGGCGGCCCGGCGGGCGGCCTCGGCCATCACCCGCTCCCCCGCCTTGTCCCAGCGCACCACGTCCAGGGGGTTGGTCACCTCGGGGGTGGAGTATTCGGGGTGGGCGTGGTCGACGTAGAGCCGGGCGCCGTTGGTCAGTATGACGTTGGCCAGCCCGAGGTCCTCGTCGGCGAGCGCCTCCGCCGGGTCGTACGCGGCGCCGGAGTAGGTGAAGCCGCGGGCGTCGCGCAGCGGCGACTCCTCCTCGTAGTCCCAGCGGGCCCGGCCCCCGCGGTTGAGTTCCGGGCGGGCCCCGTAGGCGTTGACCACCTGGGAGGAGGTGACCATCGGGTTGGCCCCGGCCTGGGTCGGTACGGAGATGCCGTACTCGACCTCGGTGCCCATGATCCGTCTGACGCTCATCCGACCTACCGCTCTGCTCGCCGTCCCGGTCCCCCCGTCACGTCGAGCGTAGTCGCCGGGACGGCGGATGGGGGCGTGGCGGCGGCGCGGGCCGGTGGTGTCGCACGCGCGGGCCGGAACGCAGGTAGGCCCGCGGCGGGTGCCGCGGGCCTACCTGGTGCGCGTCGGTTACAGGTACTGACCGGTGTTGCTGGCGGTCTCGATGGACCGGCCGGCCTCCGCGCCCTTGCCGCCGGAGACGAGCGTGCGGATGTAGACGATCCGCTCGCCCTTCTTGCCGGAGATGCGGGCCCAGTCGTCGGGGTTGGTGGTGTTGGGCAGGTCCTCGTTCTCGCGGAACTCGTCGACGCAGGCGTCGAGCAGGTGCTGCAACCGCAGCCCCTTGCGGCCCGAGGTGAGGAACTCCTTGATGGCCATCTTCTTGCCCCGGTCGACGATGTTCTGGATCATCGCGCCGGAGTTGAAGTCCTTGAAGTAGAGGACTTCCTTGTCGCCGTTGGCGTAGGTGACCTCGAGGAAGCGGTTCTCCTCGGTCTCCGAGTACATCCGCAGCACCACGGCGTCGATCATCGCCGCCACGGTGGACTGCGGGTCGTTTCCGTGCTCGGTCAGGTCGTCGGGGTGCAGCGGCAGGCCGGGGAGGATGTACTTGGAGAAGATGTCCTTGGCCGCCTCGGCGTCCGGCCGCTCGATCTTGATCTTCACGTCGAGCCGGCCGGGGCGCAGGATGGCCGGGTCGATCATGTCCTCCCGGTTGGAGGCGCCGATCACGATGACGTTCTCCAGCCCCTCGACGCCGTCGATCTCGCTGAGCAGCTGCGGGACGATGGTGTTCTCCACGTCGGAGGAGACGCCGGAGCCACGGGTGCGGAAGACCGAGTCCATCTCGTCGAAGAACACGATCACCGGCGTGCCCTCGCCGGCCTTTTCCCGGGCCCGCTGGAAGATCAGCCGGATGTGCCGCTCGGTCTCGCCGACGTACTTGTTGAGCAGCTCCGGACCCTTGATGTTGAGGAAGAAGCTGGTGTGCCGATCCTTGCCCTCCCGCTCGGCGATCTTCTTGGCCAGCGAGTTGGCCACCGCCTTGGCGATGAGCGTCTTGCCGCACCCGGGCGGGCCATAGAGCAGGATGCCCTTGGGCGGCCGGAGCTGGTGCTCGCGGAACAGGTCGGCGTGCAGGAAGGGCAGCTCCACCGCGTCGCGGATCTGCTCGATCTGGGAGTGCAGGCCGCCGATGTCGGTGTAGTCGACGTCGGGCACCTCCTCCAGGACCAGTTCCTCGACCTCGCTCTTCGGGATCCGCTCGTACGCGTACGCCGAGCGGGGCTCGATCATCAGCGAGTCGCCGGCCCGGATCGCGCTACCGATCAGGGTCTCGGCCAGGTGGACGATCCGCTCCTCGTCGGAGTGCGAGACCACCAGCGCCCGGTCGCCCGGTGCGCCGTCGGGGCCCGCCAGCACCTCCTTGAGCATCACCACCTCGCCGACCCGCTCGTAGCCGAACGCGTCGACGATGTTGAGCGCGTCGTTGAGCAGGACCTCCTGGCCGCGCCGCAGCTCGTCGGTGTCGAGCGAGGGCGAGACGGCGACCCGGAGCTTGCGGCCGCCGGTGAAGACGTCCACGGTGCCGTCGTCGTGCTTGGCCAGGAAGACGCCGTAACCACTCGGTGGCTGCGCGAGGCGGTCGATCTCCTCCTTGAGCGTCACGATCTGCGCGCGAGCCTCCTTGAGGGTGCTCACGAGCCGTTCGTTGTTCTCGGTCAGCCGCGCCAACTGCGCCTGGGTGGCGGCCAGCCGCTCTTCGAGCTGCCGGACGTGTCGGGGGCTTTCGGTCAGCTTGCGCCGCACCAGTGCGAGTTCCTCTTGAAGGAACGCGACCTGCGTGGAGAGATCGTGGGCCTCCTTCTCCCACCGTGCGGCGCGCGAGTCCGCGTCGTCGCTGCGTGCCACGTCCCACCTCCCCGGGGGCTTGAACGTTCTTGCCTAACACTAGCCGCTGTGAGGGCGATTCGGTCCCACGCAACGCCCTCGTCACCGAACCTTGATCGCCAAGGGACGCCGGAAGGGGCCGGTCCGGGCGTTCGGGTACCGTCGGGGCGTGGGACGGGAGAACATGGGGGGTGCAGCAGTGGCGCAGGTCGCGACGGACCAGCTTCAGGTCTGGGTGGACCAGGACCTCTGCACGGGCGACGGGCTCTGCGTGCAGTACGCGCCGGAGGTCTTCGAGTTCGACGTCGACGGCCTGGCGTACGTCAAGGGCGCCGACGGGGAGCTGCGCTCGGCCCCGGGCAGCCGGGTCGACGTGCCGGAGCACCTGCGCCTCGAGGTGATCGACTCGGCGAAGGAGTGCCCGGGCGAGTGCATCCACGTGCTGCGCGCCGGCGACGGCGTCGAGGTGGCCGGCCCGGAGGCCGACGAGGAGTGAGCCGCGCCGCGCCCGAGTGACGTTGCGCACACTTCCCGCCACCCGGCGTCGCGGCCATCGGGCGGGACATGATCGATTCCGGAGCCGGCGGTCCGTACCGCCGGCTCCGCCCCGTTGCGGCTGCCACGAGCGGCGTCGGAACCCGCGGCGCCCGAGACCACGGCGTCGGAGCACCGGCGGGCTCAGAGCGCCACGGCGTCAGAGCACCGGCCGGCCGACCACCGAGGCGACCAGTCGGGCGAACTCCTCCAGCCGGGCGATCTGCCCGGCGCCGCCGTCGTCGAGGGTCTTGCCGAAGCGCAGCGCGTCGTGCCGCGGCGCGGCGACGACCTCGTCGCCGGGCGGCGCCTCGTCCAGCGAGGTGAGCAGCAGGTAGACGTCGATGCTGTCGATGCGGATCTCGCCGTTCTCGGCGCGGGTGAGCCGCCGCCGGCAGCCCACCTCGGTGACGGTGGAGACCGGCACCACCCGCAGCGAGGAGGTCATCGAGCCCGGCGGCCCCTCCCCCGGCGGGACGTCCTCACCGTGCCAGAGCACCAGCCGGCTGCCGTCGCAGACGACGACCTCCTGCCACACGCCGTTGACCTCGTTGACGAAGCGTTCCAGGGTGAAGCCGAGCACCGAGGCGCCGCGCAGCACCCCGCCGAGGGCCTCCAGGGCGACGTCCGGGTCGCGCAGGTAGGCGCGGGCGGCGGACTCCAGGTCCTGGTAGGGGGACCAGTCGGGAAAGACGGCGGGCACGTCGCCGTTGAAGCCCGGTCGGCTCACGCAGCCGCCCCCGACCGGTCGGTCCGGCGGCGGGGCCTCATCCCACCGCGCCGGACGCCGTTGCACCCGTCCATGCCACCGCCTCCCCAAGGCCGGTCCACGCCGGGCGGAAGGATACGCCCGCGCGGGACGGCGGCTCCAATCGCCCGGCACCCCGCCCGCGTGGCGGGGCGGCCCGGCCGCGGCCCCCGGTCCGTCCCGTCCAGCCCCGCCGGCGGGATCACCGCTGGTCCGGCTCCGCTGCGCCGCCCTCCGCCGTGTCGGCGGCGGCCTGGCGGGCCGCCTCGGCCTCGCGCAGCGCCTGCCGCCGCTGCACGTACGCCTCGGTGCCCTTGCTCGGCTTGCGCCGCCGCGGCGGCGCGGTGACCCCCGGGGCGAGCTTGCGGGCGGAGACCAGGAAGGCGGTGTGCGCGATCATCCGGTGGTCGGGCCGGACCGCGAGACCCTCGGCGTGCCAGTCGCGCACCAGCGACTCCCAGGCCCGGGGCTCGGTCCAGCCGCCGCGCTCGCGCAGCGCCTCCACCAGCTCGGACAGCTGCGGAGTGGTGGCGACGTACCCGATGAAGACGCCGCCGGGCAGCAGCGCCCGCTCGACCATGTCGAGGGTCTCCCAGGGGGTGAGCATGTCGAGGATGATCCGGTCGAAGCCGGTCTCCGGGCACTGCGCGACGTCGCCGACGTGCAGCTGCCAGGCCGGGTGCGGGCCGTTGAAGAACGCCTCGACGTTGCGCCGGGCGATCTGGGCGAAGTCGTCGCGCAGCTCCCAGGAGTGCAGCTCGCCCCCCACCCCGACGGCGCGCAGCAGCGAGCAGCTCAGCGCGCCGGAGCCGGCGCCGGCCTCGAGGACCTTCGCGCCGGGGAAGATGTCGCCCATGGCGACGATCTGCGCGGCATCCTTCGGGTAGATGACCTGGGCGCCGCGCGGCATGGACAGCACGTAGTCCGACAGCAGCGGCCGCAGGGCCAGGAAGGCGGTGCCGCCGCCCGCGGTGGTGACGACGCTGCCGTCGGGGAGCCCGATCAGGGTGTCGTGCTTGAGGATCCCGCGGTGGGTGTGGAACTCCTTGCCGGGCTCCAGCGTCACGGTGTGCATCCGGCCCTTCGGGTCGGTCAGCTGCACCCGGTCACCTGGCCGGAACGGCCCCCGGTGCACGGGAGGATCGGCCGGGACGGTGGAGGGATGTGCGGTCACGTGTTCATCTTCCGTTTGGGTTCCAGGAGCTGCGCCAGATCCGCGATGTGCAGAACGCCGACGACATCTTCGCCTGAGGTCACCACGTACTGCGCGCCCGGGTGGGTCTGCACGATCTCCATCACCCGTTCACCGTCGAGGCCGACCGGCAGGACGGGCAGCTGGGCCAGCGGCCGGGACACCTCGTCGACCGCCACCCAGGGCCGGCGTTCGGCCGGTACCCGGCCGGCCCGGACCGGGTCGAGCAGCGCGACGGTGCGCCCAGCGCCGTCGGCCACGCCGATCGCCACGCCGGGCGGAGTGTGCGCGTCGCGCCGGCGCTGCGCCTCCGCGAGGGGGGTGCCGGTGGGCACGGCCAGCACCGGCCGGGCGAGCCGGCGCAGGTCGACCAGGGGGAACCGGCGGCTGATCCGGGCGTAGCGGATGGACTGGCCGGCGCCGCGCCAGAGCGTGAACACCACCAGCAGCATCAGCGGCAGCGCCAACGGGACGAGGATCCGGGCCACGGCGAGCAGCACGACCAGGACCGCGGTGCCGACCGCGACGGCCCGGCCGACCCAGCCGGCGATCTCCGTGGCGCGGTGCCGGTCGCGGGTGAGCGCCCAGATGGCGGCGCGCAGCGCCCGGCCGCCGTCCAGCGGCAGGCCGGGCAGGATGTTGAACAGCGCGACGACGACGTTGCTCAGGGCCAGTTGCAGCGCCAGCTGGTGGGCCAGGGTGTGCGGGGGCAGGGCCAGGGTGGCGCCGACGGCGAGCAGCCCGAGTACGGCGGAGACCGCCGGCCCGGCCAGGGACACCTGCAGGTCGATCCGGGCGGTCGGGGGGTCCCGGTCCATCTCGGTGTATCCGCCGAGCAGCTCCAGGGTGATCCCGCGTACGCCGATGCCGTGCCGACGGGCGGTGAGCGCGTGGCCGAGCTCGTGCAGCAGCACGGAGCCGAGCAGGGACACCACGAAGCCGAGCCCGATCAGGTAGCCGCCGAGCGGCGGCAGGCCGAGCCGGTCCCGGGCGAACTCGGCGTAGATCACGGTGACCAACAGGGTGAGCAGCAGCATCGACGCGTCGAGGTGCAGCGGCACCCCGAACACCCGCCCCACGGTCAGGCCGGGGCGCCGCCCGGGTCGGCGCGGTGGTCGGGTCTGCTGGTCCACCGGGTCGATGCTACGCGGGGCGGATCATGCTCCGGTGCGGCGACGGCGGGGCTGTCACACCGGTGCCCTAACCTTCCGGACATGACGGCGCAACCGGTGATCGACGGACAGGACGCCCGCCCCGGCGACGGGTCGGCGGCGCTGCCACCCACGGTGCGGGCCTCGCTGTCGCCGTCGCGGGCCGCGGATTTCAAGACCTGTCCCCTGCTCTACCGCTTCCGCAGCATCGACCGGCTGCCCGAGCGGCCGACGGTGGAGCAGGCCCGGGGCACGCTGGTGCACGCGGTGCTGGAGCGGCTGTTCGACCTGCCGGCGGCGGCGCGCACCCCGGCGGCGGCCGGTGACCTGGTGGCCCCGCAGTGGGACCGGCTGGTCACCGAGGAGCCCGAGCTGGCCGGGCTGTTCGGCGCGGGCGACGACGCCGACGCCGCCGAGTTCCTGCGCACGGCCGCGGCCCTGCTGGAGGGCTACTTCGCGGTGGAGGACCCGCGCCGGCTGGAGCCGGCCGAGCGGGAGAGCCTGATCTCCGCGGTGGTCGACGACGAGCTGTTGATCCGCGGCTACCTGGACCGGCTGGACGTGGCGCCGGACGGCGCGCTGCGGGTGGTCGACTACAAGACCGGCGGCGCGCCGCGGGAGGCGTTCGAGGCGCGGGCGCTGTTCCAGTTGAAGTTCTACGCCCTGGTGCTGTGGCGCACCCGCGGGGTGGTGCCGCGGGTGCTGCGGCTGCTCTACCTGAAGGACGCGGAGGTCTGCGACTACTCTCCCGACGCCGACGAGCTGCTGCGCTTCGAGCGCACGGTGGTGGCGCTGTGGCAGGCCATCGAGCAGGCGACCGCGCGGCAGGATTTCCGGCCCCGGCCGAGCCGGCTCTGTGACTGGTGCAACCACCAGGCGCACTGCCCCACCTTCGGTGGCACGCCACCGCCGTTCCCGGTGGCCGGCCCGGCCGACCCGCTCACCGACGCCCGCTCCGGGCCGGCGGTGCCCGGCGCCGACGAGTGACCAGGGCCCGCCCGGCCCGGCGGGGCGGCCCGCCACCGGGCGGTGGGACGCGGCGCGCCAGGGCGGCACCGCCACAGTGGGACGCGGCGCGCCTGGGCGGTGACCGCCACGGGTAGGCGAGAATCCCCGTGACGCCCGCGGTCGACCGGCCGGATGCCGGGCCGTGGCGACGACGGGAGGGTGGATGACCGAGAGCGCGCGACCGCCCCGCCCGGTACGCGTCCTGCTCGCCGACGACCAGCCGCTGCTGCGCACCGGGTTCCGGATGGTGCTGGGCACCGAGGCCGACCTGGACGTCGTCGGCGAGGCCGCCGACGGGGTGGAGGCGGTGGAGCTGGCCCGCCGGCTGCTGCCGGACGTGGTGCTGATGGACGTCCGGATGCCGCGGATGGACGGGGTGGCGGCGACCCGGGCCATCGTCGCCGCCCGGCTGCCGGTGCGGGTGCTGGTGCTGACCACCTTCGAGCTGGACGAGTACGTGGTGGGCGCGTTGCGCGCCGGAGCGAGCGGTTTCCTGTCCAAGGACGTGCCGGCCGAGGATCTGGTGGCGGCGATCCGGACGGTGGCGGTCGGAGGGGCGGTGCTGGGCCCGCGCATCCTCCGGCGGCTGCTGGACCGCTTCGCCGAGGCGCTGCCCGACCCGGACGCGGCGCCGCCCCGACTGCTGAGCACGCTCACCGACCGCGAGCGGGAGGTGCTGGTGCAGGTGGCGCGGGGGTTGTCGAACGCGGAGATCGCCCAGGCGCTGTCGGTGAGCGAGACGACGATCAAGACGCATGTCGGGCACGTGCTGACCAAGCTCGGGTTGCGCGACCGGGTGCAGGCCGTGGTGCTGGCGTACGAGTCTGGTCTGGTGCGCCCCCGGGCGTAGCGGACCGGTGCGGCGGGCCGCCGGTCCGCGTACGCCGAAGGTTCACCGGCGGGGCAACGGCCTGTTGCGGTCGTCACGTACCGTGACCGTTGGCGGCGCGGCGGGGTTGACCCTCACGTGGCGTCAAGCCCTACCGTCGGCGACGGCGCGGTCCCGGCGGGCGGGGCGGCCGGTCTCGGGCACCGCCGATCGGGGATGACCCTGAGTCCGCCTCAGGGCCGTCCCGCAGCGGAAAATCCGCCGCGGGTCCCCCCTCAGGCGGACGGTTCGACGCCCGACGGCACGGAGGATGTAACTTGCCGCACCGACCAGCGGGGGCGGTGTGCGCGCGGATGTAGGAGGGGTAGACGACGTGACCGCTACGGTGGGCCGGCAGGCCGGGGTGGCAGCCCGGGCCGATGACGTGTGGAAGGTGTACGGCAGCGGCGAGGCTCAGGTGGTCGCGCTGCGGGGGGTCAGCGCGGAGTTCGAACGCGGCCGGTTCACGGCCATCATGGGACCGTCCGGCTCGGGCAAGTCGACGCTGATGCACTGCCTGGCCGGGCTGGACTCGGTGACGCGGGGCACGGTGGCCATCGGCGACACCACGGTCACCGGGCTGGGTGACTCCGGCCTGACGAAGCTGCGCCGGGACAAGGTCGGCTTCATCTTCCAGCAGTTCAACCTGCTGCCGACGTTGACCGCGCAGGAGAACATCCTGCTGCCGCTGTCGATCGCCGGGCGCAAGGCCGACCCGGCCTGGTACGAGACGGTGATCGACACGGTGGGGCTGCGGGACCGGCTGGGGCACCGCCCGGCCCAGCTCTCCGGCGGGCAGCAGCAGCGGGTGGCATGCGCCCGGGCCCTGGTCGGCCGCCCCGAGGTGATCTTCGCGGACGAGCCGACCGGAAACCTGGACTCGCGCTCCGGCGCCGAGGTGCTGGCCTTCCTGCGCGACTCGGTACGCGAGCACGGCCAGACGATCGTGATGGTGACCCACGACCCGACCGCCGCCGCGTACGCCGACCGGGTGGTCTTCCTCGCCGACGGGCAGATCGTGTCGGAGCTGATCGAGCCGACCGCGGACACCGTGCTGGACACCATGAAGAAGCTGGACACCGGGGCCGAGGTGGGACGGCCGTGAGCATGCCGCGGGTGCCCGTACCGGCGCCGGCCCCCGGACGGGGGTCGCGCTGATGTTCCGGGCGACGATGAAGAGCCTGCTGGCGCGGAAGGTGCGCCTGGTCCTGTCCGGCCTGGCCGTGGTGCTGGGCGTCATGTTCGTCTCCGGCGCGTTCGTGCTGACCGACACGCTCGGTCGGTCCTTCGACGCGGTCTTCGCCGACGGTTTCTCCGACATCGACGTCACGGTGTCGGCGAAGCCGAAGGTGGCGCTCAACGAGACCGAGGGCGAGCAGGTCGCCGCGCCACTGCCGGCGTCGGCGGTGGAGCGGGTCCGGCGGGACGTGTCGGGCGTGGCCGAGGCCGAGGGGGTGGTCAGCGCCGACGGCGCCCGCCTGATCGGCAGCAACGGCAAGGTGGTGACCTCGTTCGGGCCGCCGCAGCTGGGTGAGAACTGGCTCGGCGAGACCGACCTGGTCCAGTTGCGGCCCGGCGGCCGGGAGCCGCGGGCCGACGACGAGATCGTCGTCAACGCCGGCCTGGCGCAGGCGGCGAACGTGAAGGTCGGTGACCGGGTGGGGGTGCTCACCCTGGTGCCGAAGAAGGAGTTCACCCTGGTCGGGGTCTTCGGCTACAGCGGTGGCCGGGACTCGATCGGCGGGGTGAACCAGGTCGGCTTCACCACCCCGGTGGCGCAGCGGCTGATGCTCGGCAAGCCGGACGTCTTCACCAGCATCACGGTGCGCGCCGCCGACGGGGTGACCCCGCAGCGGCTGCGCGACGACGTGGCCGCCGCGCTCGGCGCCGACTACGTGGTGAAGACCGGCGAGCAGGCCGCCGCCGACCAGGCGGCCGGCCTGAAGCAGGGCCTGGACTTCTTCAACAAGGTGCTGCTCGGCTTCGCCGCGGTGGCGCTGCTGGTGGGCACCTTCCTCATCCTCAACACCTTCTCGATCATCGTGGCGCAGCGGACCCGGGAGCTGGCGCTGATGCGGGCCCTCGGGGCCAGCGGGCGGCAGATCGTCGGCTCGGTGGTGCTGGAGGCCGTCGCGGTCGGGTTGATCGCCTCGCTGCTCGGCCTGGCCGCCGGGATCGGGGTGGGCGCGCTGCTGGCGTACCTGTTCGGCAAGCTCGCCGGCGGGTTGACCCTGGCCGGGCTGGGCGTGCCACCGGCCGCGGTGATCGGCGCGCTCGGGGTGGGTCTGCTGATCACGGTGGTGGCGGCGCTGCTACCGGCGATCCGGGCCGCGCGGATCCCGCCGATCGCGGCCATGCAGGACGTGGCGAACCCGGACCGGCCGCTGACCAAGGTCACCGTCGCCGGGTCGCTGGTCACCGCGGTCGGCGCCGTGCTGCTCTTCCTCGGGCTCGACGGGCACGCCCGCGGCAACACGCTCGCGGTCATCCTCTCCGGGGTGCTGTTCGCGTTCATCGGGGTGGCGCTGCTGACCCCGGTGATCAGCCGGCCGGTGGTGGCCCTGCTCGGGTCGATCTTCGCCTGGTCGGTGCCGGGCAGGCTGGGTCGGCTGAACTCCGGCCGCAATCCGCGCCGCACGGCGATCACGGCGGCCGCCCTGATGGTCGGCATCGCCCTGGTCACCGGGGTGACGGTCATCCTGGACTCGGCCAAGGGCAGCATCGGCGCGCTGGCCGAGGACCGGATCAAGGCCGAGCTGGTGATCGCCGGGGCGCAGTCCGGGCCCCGGTCGCCGAGCTTCGACCCGGCGGTGCTCACCGAGGCAGCGAAGATCCCGGGCGTGCAGCTCGTCGACGGCGAGTACGGCGACATGGCCATGGTCGGCGGCAAGCGCACCTGGGTGGGCGCGGCGAGCGACGTGTCCGCGCTGGAGCGGATCTTCGGGGCGCGGGCCGCCGCCGGTGACATCGGCCGGCTGGGCCCGGACCAGATGCTGTTCAGCTCGGACACCGCCAAGTCCCGCAACGTGTCGGTCGGCTCGCAGGTCACCGTGCAGCTGACCCGGGGCGAGGCGCGCACCTTCACGGTCAGCGGAATCTACGAGAGCTCGCAGTTGACCAACCCGGTGATGCTGCCGGTGGAGGCGACGAAGGACTTCGCCATCCCGCAGCCGACGCAGGGCTTCGTGCAACTGGCCCCGGGCACCCGGGTCGCCGACGTGCAGCCGCAGGTGGAGCGGCTGCTGGCGGACAGCCCCGAGGTGTCGGTCGCCGACCGGGCGGCGTTCATCAAGCAGCAGACCAGCATGCTGGACACTCCGCTGCAGATGATCCAGATCCTGCTGGCGCTGGCCATCGTGATCGCCGTGCTGGGCATCGTCAACACCCTCGCGCTGTCGGTGCTGGAACGGACCCGGGAGTTGGGGCTGCTGCGGGCAATCGGCCTGCGCCGGGCGCAGACCATGCGGATGATCACCGTCGAGGCGGTGGTGATCTCGGTGTTCGGCGCGCTGCTCGGCGTCGCGGTCGGCACCGGTCTCGGCGCCGCGGTGGTCCGCGCGCTGCGCGACGAGGGCATCACCGACCTGCACCTGCCGTGGACCCAGATGGCCGTCATGCTGGGCCTGGCCGCCCTGGTCGGGGTGGCGGCGGCGGTGGTCCCGGCGATCCGGGCGGCCCGGATCAACGTGCTGGGCGCGATCGCCCACGAGTGAGCCGACGACGAGGGGCCCCGCCAGGTGGCGGGGCCCTTCGCCCGTTGCGGGTCAGCCCGGCGGCTCGCCGAGCAGCGCGGCCAGCAGTTCCAGGTCCGCGGCGGTCAGGCTCTCCAACTGGTGTACGCCGTCGGCCGGCTCGATCGGCACCTCCGCCGGCACCGCCAGCACCGCCGCGCCGGCGGCGAGCGCGCTGGCCACCCCGCTCGGCGAGTCCTCGATCGCCACGCAGCGGCCGATCGGCACGCCGAGCAGCCGGGCGGCGGTCAGGTAGGGCTCGGGGTGCGGCTTGGCGGAGCCCACCTCGTCGCCGCAGACGATCGCGTCGAAGCTGTCCCGACCGAGGGTGTCCAGGGCCACCTCGACCAGCGGCCGACCGCTGGAGGTGACCAGCGCGGTGGGGATGCCGGCGGCGCGCACCGCGTGGAGCAGGGCCAGCGCGCCGGGCCGCCAGCGCAGGCCGGTGCGGAACAGCTCCAGGATCCGCGCGTCGATCCAGGCGGCGCTGACCTGCGGGTCCCGCTCCGGCTGGCCCAGGTCGTCGTGCAGGATGCGCATCGAGACGGCCATGCTGGTGCCGACGATGGCGCGGCGGGCGGCGTCGGAGAGCGTGCCGCCGTACGTCTCGGCCAGCTCGGTGAGCGCGACGTCCCACAGCTTCTCGCTGTCGACCAGAGTGCCGTCCATGTCGAAGAGCACGGCGGCGGGGTGCGGGCTGCTCAGCGGATCCTCCCAGGGTGCGGTGTGACCCGCCGATCCTGCCAGCCGGGCCGCCGGCCCCAGTGGCCGTCCCGGCGCGGGGTGACGCAGCCGACGTTCTGCCCGCCGGGCAGGCTCAGCCCAGGTCGCAGGCCTCCAGCGACCGCTCGTAGCCGCGGAAGAACGACTCGGTGCGCTGCTCGGCGGTGCCGTGCGAGCCCTCGGCGAACCAGGGCTGGTCGGGGTCGTCGCCCACCGCGAGCAGCCCGTCGCGCAGCTCGTCCAGGTCACCGTCGTCCAGGGTGAGGGTCTTCGCGCGGACCGAGTCGCCGAGGTACGCCCCGGCCATGCAGTCGGCCTGCAACTCCTGCTGGATGGTGAAGTTGTAACGGATGCCGAGGCGCACCTGCACGCCGTGGGCGTACTCGTGGCCGAGCAGGTAGAACAGGAACGCGTCGCCGATCTGCCGGAACGCCGCGACCGACCAGTTGACGTCGTAGGCGATGAAGTCGCCGGCCGAGCAGTACACGGCGTTGTTGCGGGGCAGCGGCTGTCCGCCGCAGG
Source organism: Micromonospora sp. NPDC050686 (assembly GCF_040654475.1). Lineage (NCBI taxonomy): Bacteria > Bacillati > Actinomycetota > Actinomycetes > Micromonosporales > Micromonosporaceae > Micromonospora > Micromonospora sp. NPDC050686. Next base: position 22,414 of record NZ_JBFAID010000051.1, on the reverse strand, counting down.
CCAGCTCGCCCTCCCGCTGGTAGGCGACCACCCGCCGGATCGGCCGGAACCGCTCCCCGGACGCCTTGAACTGGGCGGTCCAGTACTCCTGGGCGGTGCCGACCGCACCGTTCATGTCCCGCTTGAACTCGGCCACGCTGGTGGTGCCGTCGGCGCCCGGGCCGTCCGAGCCGGAGTCGTCCGGCGCCGCCGCGGAACGGCGGGGCTCCTGCGGGCCGTCCGGCCCGGGGTCACCGCCGTCGACCCCGCCCACGGCGCAGCCGGCGGCCACCACCGCGGCGACCAGGAACCCGGCGAGCGGCCCCCGCCGCCCACGTCCCGTCTTCTCCCCCACGGTCGCCTCTCCGGCCGAAATCGACGTGCCAGCGCATTACCCCGGGCGGGTGCCGATGATGCCCACCCATGATCACGAAAACCTGGTGCCGATGGTTCACCCGTCGACCGCCCGCGTACAGTGCGGCGGTGACTGGGCAGGTGGCGCACGCGAGCATCGTCTACTGGCGACGGAGCATCTGGAACGGCCGGCGCTGCGTGCCGGTGGCGATGATCCTGGACGAGGGATGGCTGCGGGCCCGGGACGCCGACGGCAAGGAGCTGTTCGCCGTGCCCGTCGGTCAGGTCGGCGGCCGGCTGTCCCGGCTCGGCACGCTGCTGCTCACCGTCGACGGGCGGCGCTACGCCCTGGTCGGGCGGGGCTCCGACAGCTCGCCGGAGCCCGGCGCCGACCAGCGACGCGCGGTCACCGCGTTCTGGGCCGTCCGGCCGGCACCGGGCCCCGCGGGCGGGCCCGGGCTCCTCGACCAGATCTTCAACGGCTCCGCCGCCTGGCACACCCGCACCTGGCGGGACGTGCTGGCCGCCGCCGGGGCCGGCATCCGGCGCTGACCGCTCAGCCGGTGAAGCCGTGACCGCCCCGGTTCCAGCCGTCGTGCTGGGCCTGCGCCCGCTCGGCCGCGCGCCGGTGCCGCTCGGACCGCGCACCGCGGACCGCCGCCTCGTCCTCGCCCCCGGCGGACCGGCGCCGGTGTCGCAGGCGGACGTAACCGACCACCGCGGCCACGGCCACGGCGAGCACCGCGAGGGTCACCAACACCGTCGTCATGACGAAACGGTACGCCGCGGCGGCCGGCCGGTGGGGGCGGCGGTGGCAGCCATGACCGGCTCTCGGGGTCGGTCCCCTCCCGGTGGTCCGACCGCACGTCGGGGCAGGGGCTCAGCCGCCGGATGCACGGTCGTCGCGCTGCCACACCTCACCCTGGATCCCGTGCCGTCCGGCGGCGTGCCCCTCCTGCTCCGCCCGGGCGTCCCGGGCAGCCGCGGTGTCCTCCGCCGAGCTGAGCCGGGCCCGGTCGCGCCGGGCGACGTACCAGAACGAGGCGGCGCCGAGCAGCACCAGCACACCGAGCACGATCCACACTGTCCGCATGGCCGGCAGGATAGCCGGCCCGCGCTCGCCCCGAGGGCCGGCGAGACGGCCAGCCGGTCGGCGAACCTGCCGCGGCAGCGCTATCCGCACGCCCGGCTGTCCAGGTACCCGGCGGTGGACGCGCGCAGCGCCGCGACGCAGGCGGCCACCGCCGGGTGCCCGCCGCCGCCCCGCCGGTACGCCACCCGGGTGAACCGGCGCAGCGCCAGCGGGACCAGCCGCACCCCGGCAGGTGGCCCGTCCACCCCGAGCTGGGGCACCAGCGCCACCCCCTGACCGGCGGCGACCAGCGCCAGCACGGCCGTGAAGTCGTCGGCGTGGTGGCGTACGGCCGGGGCGAAGCCGGCCAGCTGGCAGGCGCGGACGGCCATGGTGTGGCAGAGGGTGCCGGGGCTGCCCAGCACCCAGTCGTCGTCCCGGCTGGCGGCGACGGGGTCGTCGGCCGGCACCGGCGGCCGGTCGGCGGCGACCGCCAGGTAGACCGTCTCGGTGAGCAGCGGCTCGGCTTCCAGGGCCGGCTCGGGCGGCACGGGCACGACGTCGTAGTCGTGCACCAGGGCCACGTCGAGGCGACGCTCGCGCAGCGCGGCCGGCGCCGCCGTCGGGTCCAGCTCGGTGATCATCAGGTCCAGCGCCGGATGGTCCCGGCCCAGCGCGGCCAGGGCGGCCGGCAGCAGGGTGCGTACCGCGCTGGGGAAGGCGCCGATGCGTACCGTCCCGGACAGCCCGGCGCGGGCGGCGGCCAGCGTGGCCTCGGCCGACTCCAGGACCGCCAGCACGGTCTCCGCGTGCCCGACCAGCGCGGCGCCGGCAGCGGTGAGGGTGACCCGCCGGCCGGCGCGCGCCAGCAGGGGCACCCCGGCCTGGCGTTGCAGGGCGGCCAGTTGCTGGGACACCGCCGACGGGGTGTACGCGTGGGCGTCGGCGACGGCGGCGATGGTGCCCAGGTGGGCGAGGTCGCGCAGCAGGACCAGGCGACGGACGTCGAGCATAAGCTCAGCTTACGGTTCCGTTGAGGAATCGGAACTGGTGCTGACGGGTCCGGTGGCCGACGCTGGGGTCATGACGTTGACCGGCCTGTTCGTTCCGCTGATCACCCCGTTCGACGAGGCCGGGGCGGTGGCCCCGGACGCGCTGTCCGCCCTCGCCCGCCGGGCGCTGGACGACGGCGCCACCGGCCTGGTGGCGCTGGGCACCACCGGCGAGCCGGGTGCGCTGACCGGGGACGAGCGGCGAGCCGTGCTCGACACGGTGGCCGGGGTGTGCCGGGAGCGGTCCGCGCCGCTGCTGGTCGGCGCGAACAGCCCGGACGAGCTGCGCGCGCTGGCCGACCGGCCGGAGGTCACCGCCGCGCTGACCCTGGTGCCGCCCTTCCTCCGCCCCGGCGAGGCGGGGGTGCTGGCCCACTTCGCCCGGCTCGCCGCGGTCAGCCCGGTGCCGCTGGTGGCCTACCACGTCCCGTACCGGACGGGGCAGCCGCTGTCGGCGGACGCGCTGCGCCGGCTGGCCGCGACCCCCGGCGTGGTCGCGGTGAAGCACGCCGTCGGGGGCATCGACCCGACCACGGTGGCGCTGCTGGCCGACCCGCCGCCGGGCTTCGCGGTGCTCGGCGGGGAGGACGTGGTGCTGCCGGCGCTGCTGGCGCTCGGCGCGCACGGCGGCATCGTCGCCTCCGCGCACCTGGCCACGGCCCGCTTCGCCGAGTTGGTCGAGGCGTGGTGCGCCGGTGACATGGCCCGGGCCCGGCCGCTGGGGCACCGGCTGGCCACCCTGGCCGCGGCGCTGTTCGCCGAGCCCAACCCCACGGTGATCAAGGCCGTGCTGCACGCCCACGGCCACATCCCGACCCCCGGCGTACGGCTGCCGTTGCTGCCGGCGGCGGCCGAGAGCGTGGCCGTGGCGCTGCGGGCGCTGGCGGCGGCCGACGGCCCGGCGGCGGTCCCACCGGACCCGGTCGACTGGACCTTCGTCATCGACCGGGGCTGCGGTGAGTGCGGGTTCACCCCGCCGCCGGCCGAGGCCACCGGCGAGCGGCTGCGGGCCACGCTGCCGACGTGGCGCGCGGCGCTGGCCGGCCCGGCCGCCGGCCGGCGGCCGGCCCCGACGGTCTGGTCCCCCGTCGAGTACGCCTGCCACGTCCGGGACGCCTGCCGGATCTTCCGGCAGCGGCTGGAGCTGATGCTGCGCGAGGACGACCCGACGTTCGCCAACTGGGACCAGGACACCACCGCCGTCGCCGAGGACTACTTCCACCAGTCCCCCGGCACCGTCGCCGGGCAGCTCGCCGCCGAGGCCGAGGCGACCGCCGCCGCCTTCGACGCGGTCCGCGCCGACCAGTGGGAGCGGCCCGGACGGCGCAGCAACGGGTCGCTGTTCACGGTGCGCAGCTTCGCGGTGTACTTCCTGCACGACGTGCTGCACCACGTGCACGACGTGACCCGGTGACGATTGCGGGCGGTAGGACCGCGGGGCCTCACCAGGCGTCGGGCGGGAGGTCGCCACGCAGCGCCCGCGCCAACCGGGCCCGGGTCGTCGCCCGGCGGTCCCGCCGGCCGGGATCGACGCGATCGCCGCGTGAGTGGTCACCGTGGCATCCTTGGTCGATGTCGCGCCCCCACCCGGCGCTGATCGCCGGGGTCCTCCTGCTCATCGCCGCCTGTGTCCTGCCGGGCATTCCGTTCGCCGACCTGGCCGGCAAGTCGCTGCCGTACCAGGATGCGCCGCCGCACCTGGTGGAGCAGCACGCCGCCGAGGTCGCCGCGACCGAGCACCGGCTGCTCGTCGCGGCGGCGATCGCCGTCGTCCTGGCCGTGCTGGGGGTGACCGCCCTGGTGCACGGGTGGCGGCAGCGGCGGCCGGGCACGCGCGGCCGGCGGTAGGTTCGGACCGGCGGCCGGCCTCGGGTCACGGCTCCTACTACGACAACGCCTACTGAACGCTCGCCAGCGACGTGGACATCGAACACATGGTGCCGCTGGCCGAGGTGCGAACAACTGCCCGAGCACCACGGTCTCCATGACGTACGCCTACTGGCCGGGGCCCGGCCAGCCGCGAGGGGCGCGACCCACCGGTCGCGCCCCTCGCCGCGTGTTCACCTCTTCTGCGATTGACTTATCTCAATACTTGATATCGATGGGCAGCGATTAATAAGCTGGCCTGGTCCCCGCTCGACCCATTCCCCCACTGGAGCGTGAACGATGCGTCTGCCCAAGCTGTCCCGAGTCCTCGCCGCCCTCGCCGCCACCACCATGGCGGCGTTCGGCGCCGTCGCCGTCGAGGCGACCCCGGCCTCCGCCGCCGTCCGCAACGTCTGCTACAACACCAGCCAGGCCGGGCCGTTCGCCAGCTACGCCAACCAGGCCGCCAGCATCTGGAACAACGCCACCGCCAACATCAACATGGCGCAGTGCGGCTCGAACCTGATGATCTACTACACCTACGGCGGCGGCTCGTACGCCCAGCGCACCAGCCTCGGCAACGGTCGCGTCGTCATCGACTACTACCAGGCCCAGCAGTACTCGCCGCTGCGGATCATGACCCACGAGATCGGCCACATCCTCGGCCTGCCCGACAACTACAACGGCAACTGCGCCATCCTGATGTCCGGCGGCAGCGCCGGCACCAGCTGCACCAACCCGTACCCGAGCTCCGGCGAGGCCGCGGCGGTCGACCGCAACTTCAGCTCCTTCGCCCGCACCGCGGCGACCTCCGGCGTCTTCGCGGACAGCTGGCCCGCCCCGGCGGCGGTGGGCGCCGCCCGCTGACCCCGCACGGCGACGGTCGGGCCGGCGTTCGCGCCGGCCCGACCGGCCGTGCCATCGGCGGAGGGCGAGCGTCCTGGTGGCCCCGGGCCCACCACTGAGCGGCGTACCGGGCTCATCGACCGGTTCCGCTCAGCCGGAACTCGTTGCCGTCGGGATCGGCCAGCGCGACGGCGCCGTCCGCACCGACCCCGAGCCGGGTGGCCCCCAGCGAGACCAGCCGGTCGACCTCCGCCTGCTGGTCGCCACCGGCCAGGGCGAGGTCGAAACGCTGCCGGTTCCGCCCCCGCATCGGGGCCACCGGCGGGCCGCCCCAGGCGACCTTCGTGCCACCGTACGGTGACTGGACCGCCGTCTCCTCGTCCTGGTCCCACACCAGCGGCCAGCCCAGGGCCTCGCTCCAGAAGATGCCGACCGCCCGGGTGCCGTCGCAGGCCAGCTCCCCGAGCAGGCCGCACCCGGCGAGGAAGTTGTTGCCCGGCTCGATCACGCAGAACGGGTTGCCCTCGGGGTCACCCAGGACGATGTGCCCCTCCTCGGGGCGCTGCCCGACGTCGAGGTGGCCGCCGCCGAGCTCCAGCACCCTCGCCACCATGTCCTGCTGGTCGGCGTCGGTGGCGCTGGTCAGGTGCAGGTGCAGCCGGTTCGACCCCGCCCGCTCCGCCTGGCTCGCGACGAACCGGAGGCCGAGCTGGGTGTCGTCGCCGGGCACGAGGGCGGCGCCGGCGTCCTCGACGACCTCCCGGCCGAGCACGGCGGCCCAGAAACCCGCCAGGCGACCCGGGTCGTGCGCGTCGAAGGTCACCGTGAGATGTGGGGAGAGCATCGCCATACGGTAGGCAGCGGCCGACGCGACGACAACGGGATTACGGACCCGCCCGTCAGCCTGTGCCAGGGCACACGCCACGGTGGATGGGGCGAGCAACTGCAGGCCCCCGTACTCTCGCGGTCATCTTCGCCGGCCTGAAGCGCGACTGGCCGCCAGCCCCGTCAATCAGGTGCGCCCGGCTGTTGTGGGCCGCCGGTCAGCCGTTGGGGCGTGACGCGATCGCCTGCAGCGACCACCTGTTGCCGTCAGGGTCGCCGAAGTAGACGAAGTTGCCCCATGGCTGCACCTCGACCTCGCTGGCATCGACGCCGGCGTCGAGCAGTTGCCGGCGCGCCGCCTCGGCGTCGGCGACCACGACCTGGATTTCCTGCGTACCGGGAGTCTTGTCGGTGATGCCCTCGCCGATCACGATCGAGCAGGCCGAGCCGGGCGGCGTCAGCTGGACGAACCGCAGGCCCTCGTGCACCCGGTGATCGTGGTCGGCGGTGAAGCCGACCTTCTGGTAGAACGCCTTGGCTCGGTCGACATCGGTCACCGGAACGGGGATGAGTTCGATCTTCCAGTCCATGGCTCCACCGTAGGACGTGGTCACGACACTTCGGGCTCGCCGCACCATCCGGCGCAGATGCGGCTGCCCGATCTGGGTGTCCCGGTGCTCGGCCGACCACGGCTGACTGAGCAGAGGTCACGTGGAGGGACGGCTGGTGAGGCCGTCCAAGATGGTGGTCAGGTTGCGATCGAAATTTTCCTCGGCGTCGAGGTGGGCGCCGTCGATGACGAGCCGGGCGATGGTGGGGTACCTGCCGGTGTCCAACTGACGTGTCAGGTAGGGGCCGAGGCTGGCCTGCCAGGCGAGTTCGTCGGTGCCGGTGGAACGGGCGGTGCGCCGCTCGGTGACCTCCCTGCGCAGTGCTCCGATGATGAAGGCGTTGAGGGTTCCTACCGCCCGCTGCAGGTCGGCGACGTCGCGTACGCCCGGGGCCTGGCTGAGCGCCGCCGCGGTCGATTCACCCACGGCGAGCGCGTTCGGACCCAGGTGTGGCCTTCCACCGAGCAGGTCGGAGAACCACTCATGGTCAAGCGCGGCGACCCGGGTCAGGTGGGCGATGGCCAGGACCGTGGCACGCCAATCGGACTGCCGGCCGGCCTCGGCGATCCGGGCATAGACGGCGTCGACCATGAGATCGAGCAGTTCGGATCTGTTGACCACGTAGGCGTAGAGCCGCATCGGACCGACGCCGAGCTCCTTGGCGATCTTGCGAACCGACAGCCCGTCGAGGCCGCACTCGTCAGCCACCCGGATCGCCGTCGCGGCGATCTTCTCGCGATTCAACGGGACGGGCGCCGCTCGCGTCCGGGGTTCGGGCCGCTCCCAGACAGGCTCCGCTTCGCTGCGGTACGGTGTATTCATAAGATACAGCGTACGTTAAGGAAGTTGATGATGCGCGTAGCGATCGCTGGTGGCGGCCTCGGCGGGCTGACCCTGGCCCGGATCCTGCACCGCCACGGCATCGATGCCGTGGTGTACGAGCGCGAGGCCAGCCGATTTGCCCGATCGCAGGGCGGCTCGCTCGACCTGCACCCGGAGTCCGGGCAACACGCCCTGGCGGAAGCGGGCCTCACCGGCCAGTTCCGAGCCGAAGCGCGACCCGAGGGCGAGGAACTTCGCATCCTCGACCCGGCCGGCCGGACCCTCCTGCACCACAAGCCGCAACCCGGCTCGTTCTCCGGACGACCCGAGATCGACCGGAGCACACTGCGTGATCTTCTGCTCGATTCACTCCCCGACGACGCGGTCGCGTGGGGGCACCGCCTCGTCGCGGCGACACCGGGACCTGACGGAGGTTTCTCGCTGGAATTTCATGGCGGCCACCGAGCAGACTGCGAGATCCTCATCGGCGCGGACGGTGCACGGTCAACAGTCCGGTCGCTGCTGACCGACGCGGAACTGACCTACGTGGCCACCTTGGCGGAGCTGAGCATCAGCGACGTTGACCGGCGCCACCCGGACCTCGCCGAGTTGGTCGGCCCCGGGAACCTGTGGTGCGTCGGCGTGAGCCAGATCCTGGCGGCGCAACGCGGCGGCGACGGCAGCCTGCGAGTCGCGGCGTCCTTGCGCGCGGACGACCGCCACATCGAAAGTAAGCGTGCTCTGCTGGACATGTTCGACGGCTGGGATGCAAGCCTCACCGCACTCATCGAAGCCGGCGACAGCGCGGCGACGCCGCGCCGGATCGAGACCATGCCGATCGGTACGCGCTGGGCCAGTCAGCCGGGCGTCACCCTGATCGGCGACGCCGCGCACCTCATGCCGCCGGTCGGCGAGGGCGCCAACCAGGCCATGCTCGACGCCGCGGAAGTCGCCCGCGAACTGGTCGCCAACCCCACCGACCCGCACTCAGCGATCCGGGCGTACGAACAGGAAATGTTCACCAGGACCCGTCCGATCGCCGAAATGTCCGCACGGGTCCACGCGATGATGCTGTCCCCGACCGCAGCGGAAGACCTCATCCGCTTCTTCACGGCTCGGCCCGCCGAGCCGGCATGAGCGGAGGTCCGCGCACTACTCGTTGAGGAGCTGCTCGCGAAGAATGTCCGCGTGCCCACAATGCTGGGCGAGCTCGCGCAGCACGTGCAGATACACCCACCGCAGCGGGAGCGGGCCCCGCCGGTTCCCGTGCAGGATGTCGTCCAGGCCCAGCGATGCCGTCGCCCGGCGTGATGCTTCACAGGCTTCGCGGTGTGCGTCCTGGACGGTGGCGATCGTGTCGTCGTCGTCGAGGATGAACGACTCGTCCGCCGTCGCGGGGAGGCCGATCTCAGCGCGCGACCGGCACGTGATTGCTTCGTCGAACCAGACCTTCTCGACGAAAGTCGCGTGCTTCACCAAACCCAACAGCGTGGTTTCGGAGGCCACCAACGATCGGCGTACCTGTTCCTCCGTCAGCCCGTCCAAGCAGCCGTCGAGCGCGCCGCGGTGCTCGTCGAGGAACGCCTCGAACTGGGCACGTAGTGGCTGTGCGACGACCTGGTCGGCGAAGGTAGGCGGATAGGAAGGCATGAGCGAAGCATTCCAGACCGTCGCCCAGGAGCGACCAGCGAACTCGGGAGAGCCGTGCGGCGCGTACAACGAGCCGACCGGCAGGCGGTTGGATAAACCGGTCGTGTCGCGGCGGCGCGTTCGCTAGCCTCCCACCTCGTGGCCAGCGCGAACATACACACCGAACGCCTTGAGCTTCGCCCCGTGCGGGACGAGGACATCGACCGCATCCTGGAGTATCGCAACCTGCCGGAGGTCACCCGTTGGCTGCTGCGCACCGATGTCGACCCGGTGTCCTTTCGGGCGGCGTGGCGACGCGCGGCGGAGAACCCCGACGACCACAGCGTGGCGGTGCTCCTTGACAGCGTGGTGATCGGGACCGTTTCGCTCGACGTGCTCGACGGCATGGGGCAGCCCGGCATGCCGTCGCGCACGGAGGCCCAGCTCGGCTACATCTTCGACCCAGCGTACGGCGGCAAGGGCTATGCGACTGAGGCTGTCACCGCGATGGTGGCGTACTCGTTCGACCAGCTGGGCGTTCGACGGATCACCGCTGGCTGCTTCGCGGACAACCTGCCCTCGGTGCGGATCCTCGAGAAGGTCGGAATGCGTCGTGAGCAGCATGGCATCGGCGACTCCTGGCACGCCGAGTTGGGCTGGGTCGACGGCTACACGTATGCCGTGCTTGCCGAGACATGGCGCCACGGGCGACACCATGGGGCCGGCGACGGTGATCGGGCTGACACGCCGGAGGCGTTGCCCCTTCCCTGAGTGCGACAGGCTGCCGTTCCAGCCGACACCCTCTCATCATCGGCACGAGCGGTCGGCTGACTTGTCGGTCTCGCAGGTGTGGTCCCTGACGTCCGGCCGCTCTGCTTGACCGCCATCGTCGGTCAGGTGATGCGATCGGGGTGCTGTGGTGGCCTGTTGGCCAGGCAGCAACGGATGAAGTCCTGGATGACGGGGTTGGTGTCGGCGGTGGGCGGCCAGGCAACGCCGACCTGACTGGGGCTGACGCCGCTGACGGGCCGATAGGTGACATCAGGGCGCGCATAGTAGCGAGCGGCGGATTCGGGGGCCAGGGCGATGCCGTAGCCGTTGGCGATCGCGGTTAGCCAGTCGTCGGGCTGGCCGCTGTCGGTGACAGCTCCGATTTGGACCGGGTGGCCCTCCCGCTCGCCGGCGGCCAGCCACCAGTCGCGCCACCAGCCGGTTTCGGCGGGAGCGGCGACGAACGGCTGATCCCACAAGTCACGAAAGGCGATGTGGTCGCGCGCGGCCAGCGGGTGGGTGACGGGCAGCGCCACCCATCGGGGCTCGGTGAACAGCACCTCGGTACGCAGGCTGTCCTGGCCGGGAAAGGGCAGCCGCAGCAGGGCGACATCGGTGTCGCCGCTCGCCAGCCCGGCGGTGGGGTCGGTCCAGGGGGCGGCCTGCATCTCCACCCGCCAGTCGGGCCGGCGGCGGCCGAAGGCGGCGATGATCCGCTGGGTGGCCTCGTTGGCGGCGCCGGCCAGGAATCCAACCCGCAGCACCCGGGCGGCGCGGCTGGCGGCGCTCTTGACCTCCTGCAGCGCCTGGTCGAACCCCGCCAGCACGGCGGGCACCCCGTCGGCGAGTGCCTGGCCTGCCGCGGTGAGCGTCATCCCGGCCCGGGAGCGGGTGAACAGCCGCACCCCTAGCTGGCTCTCCAGCTGCCTGATCTGCTTGGTCAACGCCGGCTGGGACACGAACAGCCGCTCGGCCGCGCGAGTGAGATTCCCTTCCTCGGCGACGGCGGCGAAGGAGCGCAACAGCCGGGTGTCGACGTCCATGCCATCAGGTTATGGATGCGTGTATTGGACCCAGGCCTGGCCCCCAGGGAGTCTTGATCCCGTCAGCCAGCAATCTACTGCTGCCGGTGGCAGACCGCCGTGAGCCCAGCCATAGGCGGGTGGCTCCACAGAACCCGACCCGGTGCCGCCGTCGGTGAGGCTCCCCCGGCCGCGGAAGACGGCCGGGCCTGCCAACGGCGCGCAGAGACCTTAAGGGAGGAGCAAGAAGGGTGTTCACCACATACGTGCTCATCACCGTCGTAACCATCGTGGCCAACGCCTCGGTGGCGCTCGCGGATCTCACCCGCGCCAGATTCGTCCTCGCCAATATGGAGGAGGTCGGCCTGCCGCGGTCCTGGCTGGCGCCACTCGGACTCCTCAAAGGCGCCGGAGCAGCCGGGCTCCTGCTCGGGCTGCTGGGCCTGCGGCCCCTCGGGATCGCAGCCGCGATCGGACTCGTCCTGTTCTTCGCCGGCGCCCTCGCTACCCACGTCCGCGCCCGCGTCTTCCACAACATCGCGTTCCCCGGAGCCTACTTCGCACTGGCCATCGCATCCGCGGCCCTCGCCGTTGGCGTCCGTTGACGCCCAGCCTCTCGAAGGTGCAGGACATGCCCGTCCAGACGCGCGTTCTTCGACAGCTCCGGTCGTCTCGGGGGCGCTGAACAGCGGTGATGAGCGGACGTTCGCAGGGGTTGGGTCTATCTCTCGACCTCGGGCAGTGGGAGTGCCTCAGTGTCCCGTCAGACGGCGCCGGGTGATCGGTTGGCGGTAGGCTGCGACGTGGAGTCCAGCACGAGCTTCATCGACACGAGTTCGGTGAATCCGGCGCGTCGCGCGAAGCGCACTTTCCGGCGCTTGTACACCGTGAAGTTGAGCTTGGTGTAGAGGCCGAGGGCGGGTGCGTTGGTGTCCTTGATGTCTTCGAGCACGTACTCGCGATACCCGGGCAACGCCAGCAGGTGACGCAGCAACGCGGTCGCGACGCCGCGACCCTGATAGGCCGGTTCGGTGGCGACGAACCCGATCTCGGCGAGCCGGGGCCGGGCGCCGTCGGAGGGACGCATGAACCATCTCCGGATCACCACGTAGCCGAGCAGCCCGCGCGCCAGCCCGAGATGACGCCGGATCTCCCGCCAGCGCGGCGCGAACAGCGTCTGGTCGCCCTCGGTGAGCGAGGCGAGGCCGGCGGGCTCCCCATCCACGAGCGCGATGTAGAACCGTTCGAGCAGCAGCATGTGCTCGAACGCATCGGCCAACTTGCCGGTGTCGCGCGAGAACGCGACGAAGTCCGCTGCGAAGCTGCGCACGTAGACCTCGGTGATGCGGCGCCGGTATCCCTCGCCGAGTTCGTCTCCCCGCTCGACCACGACCATCGTCTCGACCATCCCGTCCACCCACGAGTCACGCGCCCGTACGGGCTCGACCATATCCCCCGGCACGCACGCTGAAGCACGCCCGAGGTTAGCTATGGCGACCACTCTGGGCGGAGTGACGCGCGCTCATCGATTTTTGAGCATGTCTCGCTCATTGCGGACCCACAGGCAGGTGCTGGGGTAGGTACGAAGTTGACAGACGGATTCGAGAACCTGTTCCGACTACGACTCCAAGCCGCTGATAGCAGACGGCATGATCGAAATCACGCCGTTTCGGGCGCTCCGTCGCACCTCAGCGCACCTGCGCCGCTCACTTGGCGTTGAAGTAGTTCGCCTCCGGGTGGTGCACCACGATCGCGTCCGTCGCCTGCTCCGGCACGAGCTGGAACTCCTCCGACAACTGCACTCCGATCCGCTCCGCGCCGAGCAGGTCCACGATCTTCGCCCGGTCCTCCAGCTCGGGACAGGCCGGATAGCCGAACGCGTACCGGCAGCCGCGGTAGTCGTTGCGCAGCAGGCCGGCCAGGTCCGCCGGGTCGCCGTCGGCGACGGTCCGCCCGCCGGGCAGGGTCAGCTCGGTGCGGATCCGGCGGTGCCAGTACTCGGCCAGGGCCTCGGTGAGCTGCACGGACAGGCCGTGCACCTCCAGGTAGTCGCGGTACTCGTTGGCGGCGAACATCTTCGCCGTGTAGTCGCTGATCGGCTGGCCGACGGTGACCAGTTGCAGGGCCACCACGTCCAGCTCGTCGCCCTTGGGGCGGAAGAAGTCGGCCAGGCAGAGCCGGCGTTCCTGCCGCTGCCGGGGGAAGGAGAACCGGGCCCGCTCGGCGTGTCCGTTCTCGTCCAGCACCACCAGGTCGTTGCCTTCGGCGTACGCGGGGAAGTAGCCGTACACCACGGCCGCCTCGAGGATCTGGTCGGAGGTGAGCCGGTCCAGCCAGTACCGCAGCCGGGGCCGCCCCTCGGTCTCCACCAGTTCCTCGTACGACGGGCCCTGGCCGCCGCGGGCACCGCGCAGCCCCCACTGGCCGAGGAAGGTGGCCCGCTCGTCCAGCAGCGCCGCGTAGTCGGCCAGCGGCAGCCCCTTGACCACCCGGGTGCCGAAGAACGGCGGCTTCGGCACCGCCACGTCGGCGGCGACGTCGGACCGCACCGACGCGTCGTCCAGCTCCGGCAGCGACTCGTTGACCATGGCGCGCTGCTTCTCCCGGCGGGCCCGCCGGGCGGCGAGGGCCGCCTCCCGCTCCGGGTCGACCACCGGCGCGCCGCCCCGCTTGGCCGCCATCACCCGGTCCATCAGGGCCAGCCCCTCGAACGCGTCGCGCGCGTAGTGCACCTGGCCGGGGAACATCGACCGCAGGTCGTCCTCGACGTACGCCCGGGTCAGTGCCGCCCCACCGAGCAGGACCGGCCAGCGCTCCGCGACCCCGCGCGACGCCATCTCGACCAGGTTCTCCTTCATGATGACTGTGCTCTTGACCAGCAGCCCGGACATCCCGATGGCGTCGGCCCGGTGCTCCGCCGCGGCGTCCAGGATCGCGTTGATCGGCTGCTTGATGCCGATGTTGACGACCTCGTAGCCGTTGTTGGACAGGATGATGTCGACCAGGTTCTTGCCGATGTCGTGCACGTCGCCCTTGACCGTGGCCAGCACGATCCGGCCCTTGCCACCGTCCTCGGTGGCCTCCATGTGCGGCTCCAGGTACGCCACCGCGGTCTTCATCACCTCGGCGGACTGGAGCACGAACGGCAGCTGCATCTGCCCCGAGCCGAACAGCTCGCCGACCACCTTCATCCCGTCCAGCAGGATGTCGTTGATGATGGACAGCGGGCTACGCCCCTGCGCCATGGCGGTGTCGAGGTCGGCCTCCAGGCCGTTGCGCTCGCCGTCGATGATCCGCCGCTTGAGCCGCTCGTCCAGCGGCAGCGCGGCCAACTCCTCGGCCCGGGTGGCGCGCGCCGAGGCGGCGTCCACCCCCTCGAAGATCTCGATGAACCGCTGCACCGGGTCGTATCCTTCGCGGCGCCGGTCGTAGATCAGGTCCAGCGCGAGCTCGCGCTGCTCGTCGGGGATCTTCGACATCGGCAGGATCTTGCTGGCGTGCACGATCGCCGAGGTCAGGCCGGCCTGCTGGCACTCGTGCAGGAAGACCGAGTTGAGCACCTGGCGGGCGGCCGGGTTCAGGCCGAACGAGACGTTCGACACGCCCAGGGTGAAGTTGATCCCCGGGAACCGGGCGGCGATCTCCCGGATCGCCTCGATCGTCTCGATGCCGTCGCGGCGGGTCTCCTCCTGACCGGTGGCGATCGGGAAGGTCAGCGCGTCGATCAGGATGTCCTCCCGGCGCATCCCCCACCGGCCGGTCAGGTCCTCGATCAGCCGGACGGCGACGCGCACCTTCCAGTCCCTGGTGCGGGCCTGGCCCTCCTCGTCGATGAGCAGCGCGACCACCGCGGCCCCGTGCTCGGCGACCACCGGCATCACCCGGGCGTAGCGGGACCCCGGCCCGTCGCCGTCCTCGAAGTTCACCGAGTTGACCACACAGCGCCCGCCGAGCATCTCCAGCCCGGCCTCGATCACCGCCGGCTCGGTGGAGTCCAGCATGATCGGCAGGGTGGACGCGGTGGCGAACCGGCCGGCCAGCTCGCGCATGTCGGTGGTGCCGTCCCGGCCGACGTAGTCGACGCAGAGGTCCAGCAGGTGCGAGCCGTCCCGGGCCTGGCTGCGGGCGATCTCCACGCACGCCTGCCAGTCGGCGGCCAGCATCGCCTCCCGGAACGCCTTCGAACCGTTGGCGTTGGTCCGCTCCCCCACCATCAGCACGCTGGCGTCCTGAGCGAACGGCACGTGATGGTAGATCGACGAGACGCCGGGCTCGGGGCGCGGCTCGCGGGCCACCGGGGCGGCGCCGTGCAGCCGCTCGGACAGCACCCGGATGTGCTCCGGGGTGGTGCCGCAGCAGCCGCCGACCAGCGCCACGCCGTACTCGGTGACGAACCGCTCCAGCGCGTCGGCCAGCTCCACCGGGCTCAGCGGGAAGTACGCGCCGTCGGCGGTCAGCACCGGCAGGCCGGCGTTCGGCATCACCGAGATCGGGATCCGCGAGTGCTGCGACAGGTAGCGCAGGTGCTCGCCCATCTCGGCCGGGCCGGTGGAGCAGTTCAGCCCGACCAGGTCCACCCCGAGCGGCTCGATCGCGGTCAGCGCGGCGCCGATCTCGCTGCCCAGCAGCATGGTGCCGGTGGTCTCCATCGCCACCTGGCAGATGATCGGGACCTCTCGGCCCAGCTCGGCCATCGCCCGCTTGCAGCCGACCACCGCCGCCTTGACCTGGAGCAGGTCCTGCGACGTCTCGATGATCAGGGCGTCCGCGCCGCCGGCGATCAGGCCGGCGGCGTTGTCCAGGTACGCGTCGCGCAGCGCCGCGTACGGGGCGTGGCCCAGGGTCGGCAGCTTGGTGCCCGGCCCGATCGAGCCGAGCACGAACCGGGGCCGCTCCGCCGTGGCGTACGCGTCGGCGGCCTCCCGGGCGATCCGCGCGCCCGCCTCGGCCAGCTCCCGGATCCGGTCGGCGATGCCGTACTCCCCCAGGTTGGGCAGGTTGGCGCCGAAGGTGTTGGTCTCCACGCAGTCCGCCCCGGCGGCCAGGTACGCGTCGTGCACGCCGCGCACCACGTCCGGGCGGGACACGTTGAGGATCTCGTTGCAGCCCTCATGACCCTCGAAGTCGTCGAGGGTCAGGTCGGCCGCATGCAGCATCGTGCCCATCGCCCCGTCGGCGATGAGGATCCGATCTGACAGCACATCCAACAACGAAACATCCAGCAACGAAGTCCGCACCCCGCCAGGTTAGTGCGGCTTGCCCCGGCCGTGCCGCTCCACCCGTGCCCTTCCCACATCGTGTCGGCGCAATCGGTGCGTACCTTTGACGCGTTTCGCCCTGTCCGGCTGGGGGCGACCGGCGCGGCCGGCGGGCCGCCCCCCGCGCCGCCACGTAGGCTACGGACGTGAAGGACAACAGGGACGCCACCGGGCGACGGCGCCAGGCCGCGGCGCGGCGCCAGACGCGCCGAACGGGAGTCGCCGCGGGCGGCCGGACGACCGGACCGCCTCCCGGCGCCGTCTCCGACGAGCAGGGCGAGGTGACGGCGTGACCGAGTTCGACGGACTGCCGGTACTGCGGTCCCCGGTGGCGATCGCCGCGTTCGAGGGCTGGAACGACGCCGCGGACGCCTCCACCGCCGCGGTCGAGCACCTGGAACAGGTCTGGCAGGCCCGGCAGGTCACCGAGCTGGACCCGGAGGACTTCTACGACTTCCAGGTCAGCCGGCCGACCATCACCATGGCCGAGGGCGAGACCCGACGGGTGGAGTGGCCCACCACGCGGTTCATGGTGGCCAGCCCGGAGGGCACCGAGCGGGACGTGGTGCTGATCCGGGGCATCGAGCCCAGCATGCGCTGGCGCACCTTCTGCGAGCAGGTCCTGGAGATCTGCCACAGCCTGGAGGTCGAGCGGGTGGTGCTGCTCGGCGCGCTGCTGGCCGACGTGCCGTACACCCGGCCCCTGCCGATCACCGGCAGCGCGTCGGACGCCGACGCGGCCCGCCGCTACCAGCTGACCCCGACCCGGTACGACGGGCCGACCGGCATCGTCGGCGTGCTGCACGACGCCTGCGGCCGGGCCGAGGTGGACGCCGTCTCGTTCTGGGTGCACGTTCCGCACTACGCCAACAACCCGCCCTGCCCCAAGGCCACCCTCGCCCTGCTGCACCGGGTCGAGGAGGTGCTCGACCTGCCGGTGCCGATGGCCGACCTGGCCGAGGAGGCCGCCGAGTGGGAGCAGCGGGTCCGCAGCGCCGCCGAGCAGGACGCCGAGCTGGGTGAGTACGTCCGCGAGCTGGAGGAACGGGTCGGCGACGCCGGCATCACCCCGCTGACCGGCGACGAGATCGCCCAGGAGTTCGAGAAGTACCTGCGCCGCCGCGGCGGCTCCGCCGGTCCCACCGCCGGCTCCTGGTAACTCGATCCGCCTGCTGGTAGCTCCGTCCGCGAAGGCCGGGTCCCGTTTCGGGGCCCGGTTTCTTCGTGTCCGGGGTGGCGCGGCCACCCCCTCTACGGCATCCTAGGAACCTAGCTGTTCGAGGAGGCGGGCGTGCAGATCAACCCGGGGGCCGCCGAGTTCCCGCACCGGCAGATCGCGGCGCAGCTCAAGGCCCAGGTGCGCCGCGGCGACTGGGCGCCGGGCGAGCGGCTGCCGTCCATCCCGGCCATCGCCGAGATGTTCGGCGTCGCCAAGCAGACTGTGCAACGCGCCGTCGACCAGCTGCGGGTCGAGGGCATCCTGATCACCAAACCCGGCTCGGGTACGTACGTCCGGGGCACCCGGCGCCGGCTCAACCGGCTCGCCCGGGGCCGGTACGGCGGCTTCCGCGGCTACCACACCGACCTGGCCGCCCGGTACCGGCAACAACTGGTCTCCGTCGGCCGCTCCCCCGCCCCGCCCGAGGTCGCCGACGCGTTCGGGGTCGCCGACGGCACCGAGCTGCTCTGCCGCCGGCACCTGGTCCGCACCGAGGACGCGCCGGTCGAGGTCGGTGCCTCCTGGTTCCTGCCCGCCGACACCGCCGGCACCTCCCTCGAACGGGCCGAGGCGTTCGGCCGGCCGCTCTACCAGGAGGCCGAGGAGGCCACCGGGCGCCGGTATGTCACCGCCACCGACACGATCAGCGCCCGCCAGCCCTCCCGGGAGGAGTCGGAGACGCTGCAGATCCGCCCCGACACCCCCGTGCTGCACCTGCTGCACGTGGCGTACGACGAGCGGCGCAAGCCGATCGAGGTGGCCCAGGCCACCTGGCCCGGCCCGATGACCACGCTCACCGAGGAGTACAAGATTCCGGCGCCGGCCCCGGAGCAGGACCCCGACCCCGGCCTCGTCCTCGGCTGAGCGCTCCCGCGCCGACGGGCGGGCCCGCCTCTACCGAATGCGTTAAGCGGGGCCCCCGCCTTACAGGCGGATGCCGAGGAGGGCGTCGACGGTGTCGGCGAAGAGGCGCGGGGCGTCCGCGTCGTCCGCGATGCCGGCCAGGGCCCGGTCGGCCCAACCGTCGGCCACCGCCAGGGCGCCCGGGGTGTCCAGGTCGTCGGCGAGTCGGGCGCGTACGGCGGCCAGCAGCTCGGCCCCGGACGGCCCGGCGGGCACCGCGGCGGCCCGGCGCCAGCGGTCCAGCCGCTTCCCGGCCGCGGCGAGCAGTTCGTCGGTCCACGACCGGTCGGTCCGGTAGTGCCCGCTCAGCAGGGCCAGCCGGACCGCCATCGGGTCCACCCGGTCGGCCCGCAGCCGGGAGACGAAGACCAGGTTGCCCCGGGACTTCGACATCTTCTCGCCGTCCAGGCCGATCATGCCCGCGTGCACGTAGTGGTCGGCGAACGGCGCCGCGCCGGTGAGCCGCTCGGCGTGCGCGGCGGAACACTCGTGGTGCGGGAAGAGCAGGTCGTTGCCGCCGCCCTGCACGTCGATCCGGTCGCCGAGCAGGTTCAGCGCGATCACCGCGCACTCGATGTGCCAGCCCGGGCGGCCGGCGCCCAGCTCGCCGCCCGGCCAGGACGGCTCGCCCTCCCGGGCGCCGCGCCACAGCAGCGGGTCGAGCGGGTCGCGCTTGCCGGCCCGGTCCGGGTCGCCACCGCGCTCCGGGAAGATCTCCAGCATCTGCGCCCGGGACAGGTTCGACTCGTAGCCGAACGCGGGGGCGGCGGAGATGTCGAAGTAGACGTCGCCGGTGCCGTCGTCGAGCCGGTACGCCGCGCCGTCCTTGAGCAGCACGAGCACCTTCTCGGCGATGTCCGGGATGGACTCCACCGCCCCGACGTAGTGCGCCGGCGGGATGATCCGCAGCGCCTCCATGTCCTCCCGGAACAGCGCCGTCTCCCGCATGGCCAGGACCTTCCAGTCCTCGCCGTCGCGCTCGGCCCGCTCCAGCAGCGGGTCGTCGATGTCGGTGACGTTCTGCACGTACCGCACGGTCAGGCCGGCGTCGCGCCACATCCGCTGCACCAGGTCGAAGGCGATCATGGTGGCGGCATGCCCGAGGTGAGTGGCGTCGTACGGGGTGATGCCGCAGACGTACATCGAGGCGGCCCCGTCGGGCCGGCTGGGATGGACACCTTGCCGCGCCGAGTCGTACAGCTTCGGTGGTGTGCCCTCGCCCGGCAGCCGTGGCACCTCGTGTCCCGCCCAAGACTCCATGACCATCAGCCTAACGAGCCGTCAGGCCGTCGCGGGCCGCCCTACGGGTGATCAACGCGACAACGACTCACATGGGCGGCCAGGGAATCGCCGGCCACTCCTGGGAAGGTTGCGGGAAGGTGCCGGCCGCGCGCAGCCGCTCGATCCGCTCGGCCAGCCCGGCCACCTCCGAGACGGTCAGGTGCTCGGCCAGCTCGTCGCCGAGCGCCCCGCCCACCTGACCGGCGAGAGCGGCGAGCATCGCCACGACGTCCGGCGGCAGCTGCCGGCCGGCCCAACCCCAGAGCACCGTACGCAGCTTCTCCTCGACGTGGAAGCTCACCCCGTGGTCCACGCCGTAGACCCGGTCGTCCGGGCCGACCAGCACGTGCCCGCCCTTGCGGTCCGCGTTGTTGATCACCGCGTCGAGGACCGCGAGCCGGGCCAGCCGGGGATCGTCGGCGTGGGCGAGAGCGTACGCGGCACCGTCGTCGTCCCGGGCCGCCGCGATCGGGAACCAGCGCGGCGGCACCGCGTCCGCCGGCACGAAGCCGACCAGCGGCTCGCCGTCGTCCGGCTCGTCGATCCAGAGCTGACAGGAACCGGGGCCGAACGGGCCGTCCCGCAGCACCGTCGGCGGCACCAGGTCCCAGCCGGTGGCCCGGGAGACGAGGTACGCCGCCACCTCCCGGCCCGCCAGGGTGCCGTCCGGGAAGTCCCACAGCGGCCGCTCGCCGCGCACCGGCTTGTAGACACAGCGGGCGGTCACCCCGTCGAGGGTGAGGATGCCGCGCAGGGTGGTGTTCGAGGCGTCCACGAGACGCCCCTCCAGGTCCAGCTCACCGTCGTGCAACAGCCGGAGCGCGGCGCGCTCGTCGTGCCGTGGCCGCAGCTCCGACGACGTCACCGGTGGTAACCGTTGTGCCGCGGGCAGAGGTGCCCGGCGGGGTCCAGCGGTTGGCCGCAGAGCGGGCAGGGCGGGCGACCGGCGTTGACCACCCGGCGGGCCCGGGCGATGAACTCCCGGGTCGCCTCGGGGGTCAGCCGCACCCGCAGCCGGTCGAGGTCCTCGTCCGGCTCCTCCGCCTCGTCCTCGTCCTCGTCCTCCAACTCGGCCTCGGCCTCGGCCTCGCCGGCCGCGATCGCCTCGATCACCACGGTCGCCGTGTCCACGTCGAAGGCCAGGCCGAGCGTGCCGACCCGGAACTCCTCGTCGACCGGGGTGTCGAGCGGGTCGTTGTCACCGCCGGGGCTCGGCGCCGCCTCGGGCAGATCGACGCCGAACCGGCGCTGCGCCTCGGAGAGCAGCTCCTCCAGCTTCTCGGCCAGCAGGGAGACCTGCACCTTCTCCAGCGCGACGCTGACCAGCCGGCCACCGCCGCGCGCCTGAAGGAAGAACGTACGCTCCCCAGGCGGGCCGACGGTCCCGGCGACGAACCGCTCCGGCGGCTCGAAGGCGTGCACCTGGTGGGTCATACCCACGACCCTATCCGGCCCGCCCGCGCGTCGCGCACCGCACTCACGGTGATTCGCCGCCACGCGGCGCGCCGGGTGCGGCAGGGCGACGCGCCGGGCGTGGCGGGGCGGTGCCCGGGCGTGGCGCTCCCGGGGCGGCCTGGGTTCGCGACCGCGGGGCTCGCAGAACGGGCTCGCTCCTCGCGCTCACGGGGCGGCCTGGGTTCGCGACCGCGGGGCTCGCAGAACCGGCTCGCTCCTCGCGCTCACGGGGTCGCCCCCGCGCCGCCGCCCACGGCCGCGTCCGAGTCGGCGGTACTCGCCGCCCGGCGGCGCCGCTTGCGCGGCGGCGGCACCAGCCCGGCCAGGTCGCCGCCGGTGTCGTTGAGCCGGACCAGGAACGGGCGCAGCGGCGTGTAGCGGATCACGGTCACCGACGCCGGGTCCGCCACGATCCGCTGGAAAAGATCCAGGTGTACGCCGAGCGCGTCGGCGACGATGGCCTTGATCACATCGCCGTGGCTGCACGCCAGCCAGACCGCCTCCGGGCCGTGCTCGGCGGTGACCCGGGCGTTCCAGGAGCGCACCGCGGCCACCGCCCGGGCCGCCATCGCCGCCATCGACTCCCCGTCCGGGAAGACCGCCGCGCTCGGATACTGCTGCACCACCGGCCAGAGAGGTTCCTTTGCCAGCTTCTTCAGCGGCTGCCCCTCCCAGCTGCCGTACCCGCACTCGATCAGCCCCTCCTCCACGGCCGGCTCGGCCGCCGGCAGGGCCAGCTCCAGGGTCTGCCGGCAGCGGACCAGCGGACTGGTCACCACCGCCGCGAGCGGCAGAGCCTTCAGCCGCTCGCCGACCGCCGTGGCCTGAGCCCGACCGGTCTCGTCCAGCTCGACCGGCTGCCGGCCGGCCAGCCCGCCGTCGGCGTTCGCGGTGGTCCGGCCGTGTCGCAGAAGCAGAAGGGTCGCCACGCTGACCACCCTATGACCTCGATCGGCCCGCCCGGGGACGGCGTCCCGGGGTGCAAGGCGAGGTCCCTTGTTAACGCTTTCGGTAGAGGAGGGCCCCTTGTTAACGCCGGCCGGGGGTGCCGTGCAGGTGTTGGTCGGCGTTGTGGGGCCGGTGGGTGGTTGTGGGCGGGGTGTCGGGTTTCGGGGTGTGACCGGCCGCATCCGGGGGGTGGAATGGCGGGCGGGGTGGGGTCGTTACATCACCCGGACGACCGTGCCAGCAGCCCAAACCCCTTCGGGTGGAGGCCGCCGCCGGGAATGACGGCGGGCCGCCGGTCGTTACACATGGTCCGGCGCCGGGTAGCGGCCCCGCCCCGCGAGCCGCCGGATCCCCCCAAGACTTTTGTGAGCGCCTGACGTGGTGCTTGCACCCCACGCGCGCCGACCCCCGTCGGCCGTCGGGTGCCGAACCCCGGAATGGAGCTACCCCCATGAACACGACCCTGCGTAAGAGCGTCCTCGGTATCGCTGGTCTGGCGTT